>NZ_JBEOXI010000026.1:0-50544 GCF_040296465.1 Streptomyces sp. NPDC002130 | reverse complement strand
ATCGCCCAGGGCACGCCGACGTCGTCGGGGCCGGGGGAGAGGGTGTTGTTCCTGCCCTTGCGGAAGGTGGTGCCGATGGGGTGGATCGGCGGCAGGTACACCACGTCGAAGCCCATCGCCGCGATCGCCGGCAGCCTGCGCGCGGCGGTGCGGAAGGTGCCGTGGGGCTGCTCGGGGGTGCCTTCCGAGCGGGGGAAGAACTCGTACCAGGAGCCGTACAGGGCCCGCTCGCGCTCCACGAGCAGCGGCAGCGGCTCACTGCTGGTGACCAGGTCCCGCAGCGGGTGCCGGGCCAGGACCGCGTCCACCTCCGGCGTCAGCGCCGCCGCCAGACGAGCCGCCGCGGGGCGGTCCTCGTCCCGCAGGGCGTCGACGGCGGTGAGGATCACGGCGCGCAGTCCCTCCTCCTCGGGCACACCGGCCGCTGCCCGCTCGTACAGACGCGCGCCCTCCTCCAGGACGACGTCCGTGTCCATGCCCGCCGGGATCTTGATCTCGGCGTGATGGCGCCAGGTACTGACCGGGTCCCCCCATGCCTCGACGATGAACGTCCACAGCCCGGGCTCCCCCGCGGTGACCGTGGCACCCCACCGGTCCGTCCCCGGGGCCAGCTCCCGCAGTGGCGTGAACGGGCCGGGGCGGCCCTCGGGGTTCTTCAGGACGACATTGGCGGCCACCGCGTCGTGCCCCTCCCGGAACACGGTCGCCGAGATCTCGAAGGTCTCGCCGGTGACGGCCTTGGCCGGCCGGCGTCCCTGCTGGACCGCCGGGCGGACGTCCAGGACGGGTATGCGCCCGACGGCGGTCGCCTCGCGGGGTGGTGGCGTGGCCGGTGGACCGGCGTCGGCCGGGCGTGCGGGGCGTGCTTCGCCGCCGGGTGCGCGCGCCCCGGTGGTGCGGCGGTTGGGGGGTGCTGGCGAGTGGTGCTTGGCGGGCATGACCGCTCCTGTCCGCGTCAACGTGGGTAGGCGGATGTCTGTGGGGAGGTGGGTCCTGCAGGGTGCTCCTGAGAGGGGTACCCGCAGGAGCCTTCCCACCCTATTCGGGTGAGCAATCCGGCACTTTGTTAACTACTCACGCGTATGTCGACACACAAGACCGGCCTCGTCCGCGACGGACGAGGCCGGCCCCTGAGGTGGCTGCTCCTTCGCCCTACACGCGCGGCACCCGCAGTAACTTGTCCGGCGAACCGATACCCCGGCCGGAGACCTTCCCGGTCGCCGCTCGGGCGGTCAGGGCCCTCCCGACCTGCGCCGGAGTGGCTTTCGGATGATCGGCCAGATAGAGCGCGGCCGCGCCGGCGGCGTGCGGGGACGCCATCGAGGTACCCGAGAAGGTGGCCCACGCGGTGTCGCTCGCGGCGGACGCGGAGGTGATGCCGACGCCCGGAGCGAACAGATCGAGCGCCGGACCGTGGTTGGAGAAGGCCGGTTTTGTATCCTCCCGGTCGGTCGCGCCGACCGTGAGGGCCTGCTTCACGCTCCCCGGGGAGTACAGACCGGCAGGCCTGCCGTCGTTGCCCGCGGCGACCGTGTAGGTGACGCCGGAGGCGATGGAGGCGCGGACGGCGGCGTCCAGCCGCTCGTTGCGCGGTCCGCCCAGACTGAGGTTGGCGACCGCGGGCTTCTTCGCGTGCCGGGTCACCCAGTCGATCCCGGCGATCACCCGGGCCGTGGTGCCCCCGCCCGCGGCGTCGAGGACGCGCACGGAGACGATCCGGGCCTTCTTCGCGACGCCGTGGGCCGTCCCGGCGACCGTGCCGGCGACGTGCGTGCCGTGGCCGCCCGCGTCCGAGGCGACCCGGTCGTTCCCGACGAAGTCCCAGCCGTGGCCCGCCCGGCCTCCGAAGTCCCGGTGGGTGGTCCGGACGCCGGTGTCGATCACGTACACCGTCACTCCCGCACCGGCCGACCGGGGCCAGGTGTAGCTCCGGTCCAGAGGCAGCCGCGGCTGGTCGACGCGGTCCAGCCCCCAGGACGGGGGGTTCTTCCGGGTGCCGTCGAGGCGCACGCGGGTGTCCTGGACGACCGAGGCGACACGGGGGTCTGCGGCCAGCCGCCCAGCCTGTCTCTCGTCCGCGCGGACCGCGTAACCGTTCAGGACGGTGTCGTAGGTGTGGCTGATCTCCACCCCGTATTTTCCGGCGAGTCCCTTTCCGGCCGCCGACCGGGCCCCCGTGCCCTCCTTCAGTGTCACCAGGTAACTTCCGTGCACGGAGCCGGGTGATCCGGCGCCGAGTATCCGCCCCTCCGGTACGGCCTGCGCGGGCAGGGTGGTGGCCGAAAACGCCGCGGCACAGATCGCCGCGACCAGGCCCCCCGTCCGGTGCAGACGCCGCTCGCGCGTCCGAGCCATGGTCCGATTTCCCCTCCTCGACTCGGCGTACGACGGCCGCGCGGCGCCGCGTGCGGCGGGCACGGGCCGGTACGCCAGAGGCAGCCTCTCGTGGCGTGCGAAGCGCCACAAGGACGCCTATGGGGGTGGAATCGGCCATATCCGCGGATGGTGCTGTTCAGGCCGATCGGGGGTCGGGTCGCGGAGCCTCAGCGGCGGGGGCGCCGACGTGGGTACTGTCGTAGGAGACGTCGTCGAAGCCCTGCGAAATCCAGCGAACGCGCCGAGGTGGAACCCGTGAAGGCGATCCGTCGATTCACCGTCCGACCCGTTCTCCCCGACCCCCTCCGGCCGCTCAGCGACCTGGCCCGCAACCTGCGCTGGTCGTGGCACGCGGAGACCCGTGACCTGTTCCGGTCCGTCGACCCCGAGCGGTGGGCCGCCTCGGGCGGCGACCCCGTCCGGCTGCTCGGCAGCGTGCCGCCCGCGCGGCTGGCGGAACTGGCCGGGGACCGCCCGTTCCTGCGCCGCCTGACCGCGGTCGCCGGCGATCTGCACGACTACACGACCGGCGACCGCTGGTACCAGACCCAGCCCGAGGAACTGCCCGCCGCGATCGCCTACTTCTCACCCGAGTTCGGCATCACGGCCGCCCTCCCCCAGTACTCCGGCGGCCTCGGCATCCTGGCCGGCGACCACCTCAAGGCGGCCAGCGACCTCGGCGTTCCGCTGATCGGCGTCGGCCTGCTCTACCGGCACGGCTACTTCCGGCAGACCCTGTCCCGGGACGGCTGGCAGCAGGAGCACTACCCGGTCCTCGATCCCAACGAGCTGCCCGTCGTCCAGCTCGAGGAGCCCGACGGCACCCCCGCCCAGGTCTCCCTCGCCCTGCCCGGCGGCAAGCACCTGCACGCCCGGATCTGGCTGGCGCAGGTCGGCAGGGTCCCGCTGCTGATGCTGGACTCCGACGTCGAGGAGAACGACCTCGGCGAGCGCGGCGTGACCGACCGGCTCTACGGCGGCGGCAGCGAGCACCGGCTGCTCCAGGAGATGCTCCTCGGCATAGGAGGGGTCCGGGCGGTACGGACGTACTGCCGGCTGACCGGCCACCCCGCGCCGGAGGTCTTCCACACCAACGAGGGGCACGCCGGCTTCCTCGGTCTTGAGCGGATCGCCGAACTCTGCGCCGAGGGGCTGGACTTCGACTCCGCGCTGGAGTCGGTCCGCGCCGGGACCGTCTTCACCACCCACACGCCCGTCCCGGCCGGCATCGACCGTTTCGACCGTGAGCTGGTCGCCCGCCACTTCGGCCCCGACGCCGAGCTGCCCCGCATCGACGTCGACCGCGTCCTCAGGCTCGGCATGGAGACCTACCCCGGCGGGGAGCCCAACCTCTTCAACATGGCCGTGATGGGCCTGCGCCTCGCCCAGCGCGCCAACGGCGTATCCCTGCTGCACGGCAACGTCAGCCGCGAGATGTTCTCCGGCCTGTGGCCCGGCTTCGACGCCGACGAGGTGCCGATCACGTCCGTGACCAACGGTGTGCACGCCCCCACCTGGGTCGCCCCCGAGGTGTTCCGGCTCGGTGCGCGGCAGATCGGTGTCCAGCGCGCCGAGGACGCGCTGACCGTCGGCGGCTCGGACCGCTGGGACGCGGTCGCCGACATCCCCGACCAGGACATCTTCGACCTGCGGCGGGTGCTGCGCGAGCAGCTCGTCGAGGAGGTGCGGGAGCGGCTGCGGGCCTCCTGGCGGCAGCGCGGCGCCCACACGGCCGAGCTGGGCTGGATCGACGACGTGCTCGACCCGGACGTCCTGACGATCGGCTTCGCCCGGCGCGTGCCCTCGTACAAGCGCCTGACGCTGATGCTGCGCGACCGGGACCGGCTGATGGACCTGCTCCTGCACCCCGAGCGGCCGGTCCAGATCGTCGTCGCGGGCAAGGCGCACCCCGCGGACGACGGCGGCAAGCGGCTGGTGCAGGAGCTGGTGCGGTTCGCGGACGACCCGCGGGTACGGCACCGGATCGTCTTCCTGCCCGACTACGGCATGGCGATGGCGCAGAAGCTGTACCCCGGCTGCGACATCTGGCTGAACAACCCGCTCCGGCCGCTGGAGGCCTGCGGCACGTCCGGCATGAAGGCCGCGCTCAACGGCTGTCTCAATCTGTCGGTCCTCGACGGCTGGTGGGACGAGTGGTTCCAGCCCGACTTCGGCTGGGCCATCCCCACGGCGGACGGCGTCGGTACCGACCAGGACCACCGTGACGACATAGAGGCGGCGGCGCTGTACGACCTGCTGGAGCAGCGGGTGACGCCCCGCTTCTACGAGCGGGGGCGCAGCGGGCTGCCCGACCGCTGGATCGAGATGGTCCGGCACACGCTGAGCCTGCTGGGGCCCAAGGTGCTGGCGGGGCGGATGGTCCGCGAGTACGTGGAGCGGCTCTACGCGCCGGCTGCGCTTTCCCACCGGGCCGTGGGGCCGGACGCGGCGCGTGATCTCGCCGAGTGGAAGGCGAGGGTGCGGGCGGCGTGGCCGGGGGTCACCGTCGACCATGTGGAGACGTCGGCGTCGGAGGTGCTGGCCGAGCTCGGTACGACGCTGGGGCTTCGGGTGCGGGTGGGGCTCGGGGAACTCGGGCCGGACGACGTGGAGGTGCAGGTCGTTTCGGGGCGGGTCGACGAGGAGGATCGCATCGCCGACGCGGCTGTCGTTCCGTTGAAGCCCGTGGGGTCTCCCGACCAGGACGGGCGCTGGGTCTATGAAGGGCCCTTGTCGCTGGATCGCACCGGGCCTTTTGGGTATACGGTGCGGATCCTTCCCGCGCATCGGCTGATGGCTTCCAGCGCGGAGTTGGGGCTTGTGGCCGGGCCCTCCGAGGAGCTGGTGGCGGCTGCGGGGTTGTTGATGCGGTGAGTTGCCGTCTGCGGGTGCGTGGGGGGTTGCTCGCGCAGTTCCCCGCGCCCCTCAGGCCAACTCGCCACCCCGGGTCGCCAAGTTCCGGAGGACAGTGCCGCACCGTCGCGCGTACGCGTGCTGGAAGCCCCTGGTCGCCGGGCCGCCCGCCTTCGCGTACCACTTCGCCGCCCGGCTGAACGCGTTCACCGTCAGCCACACCGTGCCGTCTCCCGTGCGGTCGACCACGAAGGACTCCTCGCCGGTCTCCGGGTGGCCGGGCAGGGTGCCGTAGGCCCAGCCCGCCCGGCGGGGTTCCTCGACCGTCCAGACCACGCGGCAGGGGGCCTTGATCATGCCGGCGAGGGTGACGGTGACGTCGACGCCGGGAGCGGCCCGGTCCGCGCTCGCGTCGAGGCCGACGCCCATCGCGCGGTGCATCTCCCAGGTGAGGACGGCCTCCGCGGCCCGGCGGAAGACCTCCTCGCCCTCGCCGAGACGGGTGCGTACGTTCATGGGACGGAAGCCCGGCGGGCAGAAACCCTGGTCACGGGTGGCGCCGACATCGGCGTAGGTGAAGTCCTGCGAATCCGTAGAAGACACGGTCCCCAAGAGTAAGGCGGCACCCGGACCGTCCTGCGATCCGGGTACCGCCCGTGGCCGTGCTGCGGTCAGCCGACGTTGACGGCCGACCAGGCGGACGCGACCGCCTTGTACTCGGTGCTGGAGGCGCCGTACAGCGCCGAGGCCGCGTTCAGGGTCGCGGTACGGGCCTGGGCGTACTTGGTCGTCGACGTCATGTACGTCGTCAGCGCCTTGTACCAGATCTGCAGCGCCTTGGTCCGGCCGATGCCGGTGACCGTGGAGCCGTTGGAGGTGGGCGAGTCGTAGGCCACGCCGTTGATCGTCTTCTTCCCGCTGCCCTCGGAGAGCAGGTAGAAGAAGTGGTTGGCGGGGCCGGAGGAGTAGTGCACGTCCAGGCCGCCGAGGCTGGAGGACCAGCTGTCCTTGGAGGAGCCGTCCTTGCTGGGCTTGTCCATGTGGCGCAGCGGGCTGCCGTCGCCGTTGATGTCGATCTCCTCGCCGATGAGGTAGTCACCGACGTCGGAGGAGTTGTTCGCGAAGAACTCGGCGCCCGCGCCGAAGATGTCGCTGGTCGCCTCGTTCAGGCCGCCGGACTCGCCGCTGTAGTTCAGGCCGGCCGTGGCCGACGTCAGGCCGTGGCTCATCTCGTGCGCGGCCACGTCCAGCGAGGTCAGCGGGTGGGTGTTGCCCGAACCGTCGCCGTAGGTCATGCAGAAGCAGCTGTCGGACCAGAAGGCGTTGACGTAGTTGTTGCCGTAGTGGACGCGGGAGTAGGCGGCCTTGCCGTCGTTGCGGATGCCGCTGCGGCCGAAGGTGCTCTTGTAGAAGTCCCAGGTGATCTGGGCGCCGTAGTGGGCGTCGGCGGCGGCCGTCTCCAGGTTGGACGGGCTGCCGGTGCCCCAGATGTCGTCGGAGCCGGAGAAGAGGGTGCCGGTGCCGGAGGTGCCGCGGTTGAGGTTGTACGTCTTGTGGCCGCCGCGGGTGCCGTCCGTCAGGTTGTAGGCCGACCCGGACTTGGTGGTGCTGAGGGTGACCTTGCCGCTGTAGGTGGTGTTGCCGGTGCCGGTCTCGATGCCCTGGTACTCGTAGAGCTTCTTGCCGGTGGCGGCGTCGGTGACGACGTGCAGCTCGTTCGGGGTGCCGTCCTCCTGGAGGCCGCCGACGACGGTCTCGTAGGCGAGGGTGGGCTTGCCGTCGGCCGCCCAGATCACCTTGCGGGGCGCGGAGTTCGCCTCGGTCTTGGCCGAGCCGGCCGCCTTGGCGAGGGTCACGGCCTGCTTCTCGGCCTTGGCGGCGGTGACCGCGGGCTTGAGCGAGGCGACCTTCAGGGTCGCCTTGGTGGCTCTGGTGACGCCCAGGGCCCCGCCGGACTTCGACTCGTGCACCACGAGGTCGCCGCCGAGGACCGGCAGGCCCGCGTAGGTGCGCTCGTAGCGGGTGTGGACCGAGCCGTCGGCGTCCTTCACGACGTCCCTGACGACCAGCTTCTCCTGGGAGCCGAGGCCTATCGCGTCGGCCGTCCGCGCGGCGTCCGCCTGCTGCTCCTGGACCAGCGCGGTGCGGGCCTGCGCGGAGAGCAGGACGGGGGCGGCGGCGAGGGCCGGCTTGCTCGCGGAGTCCGCGGCGACGCTGCTGCCCGAGCTCAGGCCGGTGGTGAGCAGGGCACCCGCGGCGACGGCGGTGGCGATGGCCAGCGTGGCGCGCTTTTGACGCGCGTAGAAAGAGGTGGACACACAAGCTCCTCGATGTGGGGGAAGTGCTGTGCTGCGGTGGTGCTGTGCGGGTGGGGGAAGAGTGGCACTCAGGACGCGTACATGTCAGGAGTGGACGTGATGTTGGCCGGAATTCGACGGCGAGATGTACGCGAGGGCACGTGAAACGGACGCCGCCCCGGGGGATTCGAACCCACCGGGGCGGCGCCCTGACTTCGAGGGCCTACGGGCCCGCGTCCCTACGGGCCTGTGGGCCTGCCGGGCTACGGATCTACGGGAACGTCAGCTTCCAGCTGTTGATGTAGCCGGTGTCGATGGCCGCGTTGTCCTGGACCCGCAGGTTCCAGACGCCGTTGGCCACCTCGGAGGAGGCGTTCACCGTGTAGGTGGTGTTGATGTTGTCGGCGCTTCCGCCGGTGCCGTACCCCTTCAGCGTGTAGACCGTGCCGTCGGGGGCGACCAGATCCACCTTGAGGTCACCGATGTAGGTGTGGACGATGTCCACCGCGACCTGGAGGTTGGACGGCGCGTTGCCCGTCCGGCCGGAGACGGTGACCGGCGAGGTGACCGCCGCGCCCCGGTCCGGGATCGCCACGTCGGCGGTGTTCTCGAAGGACGTGCCGCCGCCGCCTCCGTCGCCGGGGCGGGTGCCGACGTTGATGCCCGCCCACGCGTGCTGGACCGCCTTGTACTCGGCGCTGTCGGTGCCGTAGAGCTCACCGGTGGCCGCGAGGGTGCCGGTGCGGGCGCCCGCGTAGTTGGTGGTCGAGGTGAACTTCGTGGTGAGCGCGCGGAACCAGATCTTCTCCGCCTTGTCCCGGCCGATGCCGGTGACCGGAAGGCCGTCCGAGGTGGCCGAGTTGTACGTGACACCGTTGATGGTCTTGGTGCCGCTGCCCTCGGAGAGCAGGTAGAAGAAGTGGTTCGCGGGGCCCGACGAGTAGTGCACGTCGATCGAGCCGATGCCCGAGTACCAGCTGTCCTTGGACGAGCCGTCCTTGCTCGGCTTGTCCATGTAGCGCAGCGGCGTGCCGTCGCCGTTGATGTTGATCTCCTCGCCGATGAGGTAGTCACCGACGTCGGAGGAGTTGTTGGCGTAGAACTCGACCGTCGAGCCGAAGATGTCCGAGGTCGCCTCGTTCAGACCGCCGGACTCACCGCTGTAGTTGAGGCCGGCGGTGTTCGAGGTGAGCCCGTGGGTCATCTCGTGCGCGGCCACGTCGATCGACGTCAGCGGGTTCGCGTTGCCCGAGCCGTCGCCGTAGGTCATGCAGAAGCAGCTGTCCGACCAGAACGCGTTGACGTAGTTGTTGCCGTAGTGGACCCGGGAGTAGGCGCCGACGCCGTCGCCCTTGATGCCCGAACGTCCGTGCACGTTTTTGTAGTAGTCCCAGGTCAGGGCGGCACCGTAGTGCGCGTCGGCGCCCGCGGACTCCAGGTTGGACGGGGTGCCGTTGCCCCACACGTCGTCCGGGCCGGAGAAGAGGGTGCCGGTGCCGGAGGTGCCGCGGTTGAGGTTGTACGTCTTGTGGTTGCCGCGGGCGCCGTCGGTGAGGTTGTACGTCGACCCGGACTGGGTGGTGGTGAGGTCGACCGTGCCGGAGTACACCGTGTTGCCGGTGCCGGTCTCGATCGCCTCCCACTCGAACAGCTTCTCGCCGGTGGTGGCGTCGGTGACGACGTGCAGTTCCTGGGGGGTGCCGTCGTGCTGGAAGCCGCCGACGACCGTCTCGTAGGCCACCGTCGGCTTGCCGCTCGCGGCCCAGATCACCTTGCGGGGCGCGCGGTTGATGTCGGCGTTCTTGGCCTCGTCGGCCTCACCGGCCTTCAGGGCCTGCTGCCGGGCCTTCGCGGCGGGCACCGCGGTCTTCGTCGTCGCCGGCTTGATGGCGGCGCGGGTGGCCTTCACGACGGCCGCGGTGGCGTCCGCCTTCGTGCTCTCGACGACCAGGTCGCCGCCGAGGACCGGCAGGCCGTCGTAGGTGCGCTCGTAGCGCGTGTGCACGGTGCCGTCGCGGTCCTTGAGGACATCGCGTACGACCAGCTTCTCCTTGGCGCCGAGGCCCAGGTCCTTCGCGGTCTCCGTCTTGCCGGCGTTGGCCTCCCGGATCAGCGCGGCGCGCTGGGCGGGGGTGAGCTTGACCGATTCGGAGCCGGGGTTCGCCTTGCTCGCGGCCGACGGTGCCGTCGTAGGGGCTGCGGTGGCGGTGCCGCTCTGGACGGCGGCGGCGATCAGCGCGGCGACGCCGGCGAGGGCCACGGCCGCGGTGCGGCGGGGGGTGTGGGGAGTGCGTCTGTGGGAGGTGCCTCTTCGCGAGGAACTGCTTCTCAACACTGACTCCTTCTGCGGGACCGGGGGTCGCCCGGCCTGGGGAGGTGGAGGTGTTGCTGTGGGGTTCCTGTGGAGCAGTCGTGGGAAGCGTGGCAGGGGAGCGCGCTTTCTGTCAGGACCGCGTCAAAAGTATGGCCGGAAACGGTTCGTTGTCCGGAAGTTCATGTTCGCTATACGGACGCTTCGCTATGCGGACGCGTCGTCGCCCTCGGGCAGATCCCCGTGCCAGGAGTGCCACAGCGCCGCATAGGCTCCGCCGGCCGCCACCAGCTCGTCGTGCGTGCCGAGTTCGGTCAGCCGGCCGTTCTCCATCACCGCCACCCGGTCGGCGTCGTGCGCGGTGTGCAGCCGGTGCGCGACGGCGATGACAGTGCGCCCCTCCAGCACGGCGGCCAGGGCCCGCTCGGTGTGCCGGGCGGTCGACGGGTCGAGCAGCGCGGTCGCCTCGTCGAGGATCAGTGTGTGCGGGTCCGCCAGCACCACGCGGGCCAGGGCGAGTTGCTGAGCCTGCGAGCCGTCGGTACGGCGACCGCCCTGGCCCAGCGGGGTGTCCAGCCCCTGCGGCAGCTCCCGCACCCACGCGTCGGCGCCGACCACGGCCAGCGCGCCCCACAGCTGCTCGTCGTCCGCGGCCGGTTCGGCGATCCGCAGGTTGTCGCGGACCGAGCCGAGGAACACGTGGTGCTCCTGGGTGACCAGGACGACCTGACGGCGCAGCCGCTCCGGTCCCAGCCCGACGACCGGCACGCCGCCGACCGTCACCGAGCCTGCGGTCGGCGCGTCGATGCCCGCCATCAGCCGGCTCAGTGTGGTCTTGCCCGCCCCGGACGGCCCGACCATGGCGAGCCGCTCCCCGGGCCGCACCGTCAGATCGACACCGCGCAGCACCTCGACGCCCCCGTCGTACGCGTAGCGCACCCCGACGACGTCGATCCGGTCACCGTCGGGATCCGGGCAGTCGCCCTCCCCGCCGCCCCGCGGTGCCCGGGCGAGCCCTTCCACCCGGGCGAACGAGGCGCCGCTGCTCTGCAGTTGCTCGACCCGGATCAGGATCTCGTCCAGTGGGTTGCTCAGCTGGTGCAGATACAGGGCCGCCGCAACCACAGACCCGAGACTCATCGCACCCGAGGAGTGCAACACGCCGCCGATCACCAGCACACCGGCCACGGGCAGGACGTACGACACCTCCACCGCCGGGAAGAACACACTGCGCAGGTGGAGGGTGTGGAAGCGGGTGCGACGGGAGCTCTCCAGGGCGTCCCGGCTCGCGGCCGTGCGCTGCCGCTCCAGGCGGAACGCCTCGACCGTGCGGGCGCCGGACGCGGTCGCCGCGAGGATCTCCGCGACGTCCGAGGTGGCCGCGCCCTCGGCGAGATAACCGTCCCGGGCCCGTCGCAGGTACCAGCGCAACGCCGCCTGGATCGGGGTGAGTCCGAGCACGCCCAGGGCGCCCAGCAGGGGGTCCAGGAGGAACACCGCGCCGATCAGGAACAGGCACTGGACGAGGTTGACGAGCAGGACCGGGCCGGCGTCACGCAGGGTGTTGCCGACGGTGGTGACGTCGGAGGTGCCGCGGGCGGTGAGGTCGCCGGTGCCGGCTCTCTCGACCACCGAGGCGGGCAGCGCGAGGGCGCGGTCCACGAACCTCTCCCGCACGCGGGCCAGGGTCCGTTCGCCGAAACGGTGGCCCACGTAGCGGGCCCAGCGGGCCAGGAGCAACTGGGCGAGGGCGCACAGGAGCAGGGCGAGGGCGAGCCGGTCCACGGCTCCGACTCCGTGGCCCGCCTGTACGTCGTCGATCATCCGGCCGAGCAGCCACGGCCCCGCGAGACCGGCCAGGGCGGCCAGGGCGTTGAGACCGAGGACCGTGCAGAAGGCCCGGGTGTCCGCCCGTACGAGGTCCAGCATCGCGCGCCGGACGTCCTGCCGTGCGGCGACAGGGAGGTGGGTGCCGGTCATCCCAGGGCCTCCTCGGTGTCCCGTGCCTCGGTGGCCCGTTCTTCGGTGTCCCGTGCCTCGGTGTCCCTTGTGACGACGGCTCGGTAGTCGGGGGTGGATTCCAGGAGTTCGTGGTGGGTGCCGGTGGCTGCGAGCTTGCCGTCCTTCAGGAAGTGGACGCTGTCGGCGTGGTCGAGGACCAGGGGGGAGGTGGTGGTGACGACCGTGGTGCGGCCTTGTCGTGCCGTGCCCAGCCGGGACGCGACCGTGGCTTCCGTGTGGGCGTCCAGGGCCGAGGTGGGTTCGACGGTGAGGAGGATCTCCGGGTCGGCCAGAAGGGCTCTCGCCAGGCGGATGCGCTGGCGCTGGCCGCCGCTGAGGTTGCGGGCCTGGGCGGTCATCGGGGAGTTCAGGCCGTCGGGGAGGGCTTGGACGACGTCCTCGGCCGCGGCGGTGTGGAGCGCCCTCCGGATCGCCGGGTCCTGCGGTGTGGCGTCCGCGGGTTCGTCGGGGTGGCCCGCGCAGTTCCCCGCGCCCCCGGAAGGCGGGGCGATCATCTCCTGGAGCGTTCCGGCGAACAGGTCCGCCTCGTGGTCCGCCAGCAGGATGCGGGACCTGACCTGGGTCAGGGCGATGTCGTCCAGGCGAGTGTCACCCCAGGTGGTGTTCGACGGGGTGTAGCGGGCCAGGCGGTCCAGGACGGCCGTGGCGTCCGCGGGGTGCTCCGCCACCAGCGCTGTCAGGCGGTCCGGCCGGATGCGCACGCCCGACTCGGGGTCGTACAGCACGGCGGGCTCGGACGGGGCGTCCCGGGTGCCGGTGTCGGGCACCGGCTCCAGGCGCAGGAACCGTACGACCCGCCGGGCGCAGACCAGGCCGCGGCTGATCTGGTAGCCGCACTCCACCCAGAAGGACACCGGGCCCACCAGGACCGCCACATAGCCGTAGACCGACACCAGCTCGCCCACCGTGATGTGGCCCTGCGCGGCCAGGCGGGCCGCGAGCCAGGTCACCACCGCGAGGAACAGGGTCGGCAGGCCGATGCCCAGCGCCTGGACCCAGCTGGTCACCGCGCCGACGCGGTAGCCCTGTTCGCGCAGCCGCCCGGAGTCCTTGCGGAAGGCGTCCGAGATCAGGTCCTTGCCGCCGAGGCCGGCGAGGACCCGCAGGCCACCGGCGAGGTCGCCGATGCGGGCGGTCAGGACGCCCTGGCGCTCGCGGTACTCCGCCTCCGAGCCCTGCAGCCGGCCGAGCAGCGGGCCGACCAGCAGGACGAGGACCGGAATGCCGAGCAGGACGACCGCGGCGATGACCTCGGAGACCGAGATCAGCAGGGCGGCGACGACGAGATAGGCCACGACAGCGCCGACGCCGGGGCCGACGACCGTCAGGGACTGGCTGATCGTCTGGACGTCACCCACGCCGATCGTGACGACCTCACCCGCGCCCATCTGCCGGGACAGGGACGACCCGAGCCGGACCGCCTGGCCGACGACGACCTTCACCGTGCGGAAGTTGGCATCCATACGGACCCGGGTCATGGTGCGGTGCCGCATGATGCTCAGCCAGGCGTTGAAGGCCCCCACCGCGAACAGCGCGCCGCTCCAGAGCACCAGCGCGCTCATGTCCCCGGGCTCCAGACCGTCGTCGATCGCCCGGGACATCAGATAGGGCGTGGCCGCCAGCAGCACCATCCACACACTGCCGAACATCGCCCCGGCGGCGCACCGCCCGGGTTGCCGCATGACCAGCCACCACAGATACCGGGCGCCGCCGCGGTCATCGGGTGTGCCGGGGTCCTCGTACGCGTCGATCATCCGCCCGCCCTCCGCTGCCGGCCTAGGCCAGACTGTCCCGCCATGCCCGGTGAAGATCCGCGAATCTGCCTCTGCCCGCGATGAGTTCGGCCGGTTCGCCGTCCTCCACGATCCGGCCGTGCTCCATCACCAGAACGCGGTCCGCGATCTCCACGGTCGACAGCCGGTGCGCGATGACCACGGCCGTACGGCCCTTCAGCACCGTCGTCATGGCCCGCTGCACCGCGCGCTCCCCGGGGATGTCCAGCGAGCTGGTCGCCTCGTCGAGGATCAGTACCGCCGGGTCGGCCAGCAACGCCCGGGCGAAAGCGACCAGTTGGCGCTGACCGGCGGAGATCCGGCCGCCCCGCTTGCGCACGTCGGTGTCGTAGCCGTCGGGCAGGGAGCTGATGAAGTCGTGCGCGCCGATCTCCTTCGCCGCCTGCTCCATCTCCTCGCGGGTGGCGTCCGGGCGGCCGATCGCGATGTTGTCGGCGACCGTGCCGGAGAACAGGAACGCCTCCTGCGTCACCATGACCACCCCGCGCCGCAGTTCCGGCACGGGGAGGTCGCGCAGGTCGACGCCGTCCAGCAGCACCCGGCCGCCGGAGGGGTCGTAGAACCGGGCCAGCAGCTTGGCCAGCGTCGACTTGCCGGCGCCCGTGGATCCCACGACCGCGACCGTCTGCCCGGCCGGCAGGGTGAGGTCGAACGTGGGCAGCACCTCGCCGCCCGTGCGGTAGCCGAAGCGGACGCCGTCGAAGACCACCTCGCGGCCGGGGTGCTCGCTCTCGAGCGGCGGGAGCTGCCGGGGGGTGGCCGGCTCGGGGACCGAGGGGGTCTGGGCGAGCAGGCCGGCGACCTTCTCCAGCGAGGCCGCCGCCGACTGGTAGGAGTTCAGGAACATCCCGAGCCGGTCGATGGGGTCGTACAGCCGCCGCAGGTACAGCACCGCCGCCGCCAAGACACCGAGGGCCAGCGTGCCGTCCGCGACCCGGTGGGCGCCCCACAGGACGATCGCCGCGACCGCCGTGTTGGCGACCAGGCGGGAGCCGGTGACGTAGCGGGCCATCTCCAGCAGCGCGTCGCCGTTCACCCGTTCGTGCCGCCGGTTGAGCTCGCCGAAGTCCGCGTCGTTGGCGGACTCGCGACGGAAGGCGCGCACCGGGCGGATGCCGTTCATCGTCTCGACGAACTTGACGATCACGGCCGCGATGGCGGTCGACCGCACCCGGTACACCCGCCCGGCCCGCCGCTGGTACCACCGCACGAGCGCGTACAGCGGCACCAGGGAAGCCACCGCCACGCCCCCGAGACCCAGGTCGAGCCAGAGCAGCATCGCCGAGATGTAGACGAAGGACAGGATCACCGTCACGAGCTCCTGGAGGCCCTCGTCCAGCAGTTCGCGCAGCGACTCCACGTCGGTCGTGGAGCGGGAGATGAGCCGGCCCGAGGTGTAGCGCTCGTGGAAGTCGACGCTCAGCGCCTGCGCGTGGCGGAAGATCCGGCCGCGCAGGTCGAGCAGCACGTCCTGGCTGACCCGGGCCGCGGCGGCGACGAACGCGAACTGCAGCCCGCCCGCGGCCAGCGCGCACGCCAGATACCCGGCGCCCACCGCGATCAGCGGCCCGTGGTCCTGCGCGCGGAACGCCGGCACGCCGCGGTCGATGGCGTACGCCACGAGCAGCGGGCCGGCCTGCACGACCGCCTGCTGGAGCAGCAGCAGGAGCGTCGTGACCGTGACCCGGGCCTTCATGGGCGCGAGCAGGGAGCGCAGCAGGGCCCCGGTGGCGCCCGGTGGGGTGGGCAGGACGTCCTGGTCGAAGGGGTCGCCGGGGGCGGCCGCACGGTCGCCGGGTCCGTCGCCGGGTCGGTCGTCGGGTTTGTCGCCGGCCGGTGCGCCGGTGGCCACCGTCATCGTGGGCCCTCCTCTTCCCCTGGCACTTCCCCTGACATCAGATGCGCGTACTCGGCGTTCGTACGCAGCAGTTCGTGGTGGGTGCCGACCGCGGCGATCCGGCCGCCCGACAGCAGCGCGACGCGGTCGGCGAGCAGCACGGTGGACGGGCGGTGCGCGACGATCAGGGCGGTGGTGTCCGCCAGCACCTGCCGCAGGGCGGCCTCCACCGCGGCCTCGGTGTGCACGTCCAGGGCCGACAGCGGATCGTCCAGGACGAGGAACTCCGGCTGCCCGGCGACGGCCCGGGCGAGCGCGAGGCGCTGGCGCTGGCCACCGGAGAGGCTGAGGCCCTGCTCGCCCACCTGGGTGTCCGTCCCCTGGGGCAGGGCATGCACGAACTCGGCCTGGGAGACGGCCAGGGCACGCTCCAGATCGGCTGGGCCGGCGGTGTCCCGCGCGCCCATGAGAACGTTGTCGCGGACCGTGGCCGAGAACAGCGTGGGCTCCTCGAAGGCCACGGCGACCTTGGCGCGCAGCGCTTCTCGGGACAGCTCCGTGATGTCGGCGCCGTCGAGGGTGATGCGGCCCGAGGTCAGCTCGTAGAGGCGGGGGACGAGCGCCGTGAGGGTGGTCTTGCCGCTGCCGGTGGCCCCGACCAGGGCCATGGACTCGCCGGGGCGGATGTGCAGGTCGACGTCCTGCAGGACGGGAGGGGAACCGGGCGGGGCGTCCGGGTAGCGGAACCGGACGTGGTGGAAGCGCAGACCCGTCTCCCGCGGGTGCTTCGCGACGGTCCGCGCACCGGACGTGGCGGGCTCGGAGGCGGGGTGCTCGGCCTCCTCGTCCATCACCTCGAAGAACCGCTCCGTCGCCGTCGCCGCCTCCTGGCTCATCGCCAGCAGGAACCCGATCGACTCCACCGGCCACCGCAACGCCAGCGCCGTCGACAGGAAAGCCACCAGCGTCCCCGCCGACAGGGCCCCGTCGGCCACCTGGACCGCCCCCACCACCAGCGCCGCCCCGATCGCCACCTCCGGCAACGTCACGATGACGCCCCAGATCGTCGCCAGCAGCCGTGCCTTGCGCAGTTCCGTGCCGCGCAGCGTCCGCGACAGGTCCCGGAACGCCCGGGCCTGGCTCCGGTGGCGGCCGAAGCCCTTGATGATGCGGATGCCGAGCACGCTCTCCTCGACGACCGTGGTCAGGTCGCCCACCTGGTCCTGGGCCCGCCGGGCCACCTGCGCGTACCGCTTCTCGAAGACCAGGCAGGTGACCATGACGGGCACGGCGGGACCGAGGACGACCAGCCCCAGCGTCCAGTCCTGGAGCAGCATGATGACCACGCCCACGACGATCGTCACCCCGTTGACCAGCAGGAACGTCAGGGGGAAGGCGAGGAACTGGCGCAGCAGCATCAGATCGGTGGTGCCGCGCGACAGCAACTGCCCCGAGGCCCACCGGTCGTGGAAGGCCACCGGCAGCCGCTGGAGGTGCCGGTACAGTCCCGCCCGCATGGACGCCTCGACGTGGGTGAGCGGACGGGCCACCAGCCACCGCCGCAGCCCGAACAGCAGGGCCTCCGCGAAGCCGAGCAGCAGCAGGTACAGCGCGCCGAGCCACACCCCGGCCGGGTCCCGCCCGGCGATCGGCCCGTCGACCATCCACTTCAGGACGAGCGGGATCACCAGGCCCACACAGGAGGCGAGTATCGCGACGAACGCGGCAGTGAACAGCCGCACCCGCGCCGGCCGCACGTACGGCCACAGGCGCAGCAACGAGCGCACGGCGGAACGGTCCTGGGCGGGGGCGGGTGTCGTGGCCATCAGCAGCGAGCCTACGGATCGCCACTGACACTGCCCACCGAGTTTCCGCCGGACACGGCTCGGTCCTCGGTCCTACGACCTGGGGGAACGTCCGCCGGGCCGTACGGCTGCACCCGCCGGGCCGTACGAATGCACCCGCGGGTCGTACGGCCGCATCAACCGATCGGCCGATGCCCGTTCGAGCGCGACGGCCGACGTGCCGGGCCCCGCCGCACCGGGACCCTCTGCGTATGCCGACCGCACCTGTCATCGAAGTCACCGAGCTGCGCAAGACCTACGCCGGCCGTCGCGCCGTCGACGGTGTCTCCTTCGCCGTGGAGGAGGGCGAGATCTTCGGGATCCTCGGCCCGAACGGCGCCGGGAAGACCACCACCGTGGAGTGTGTCGAGGGGCTGCGCGTGCCCGACTCCGGCCGCGTCCGGGTCGCCGGGCTCGACCCCGTCACCGAGCACGAGGCCACCCGCCGGGTGCTCGGCGCGCAGCTCCAGGAGAGCGAACTCCAGGCCAAGCTCACCGTCCGCGAGGCGCTGGAGCTGTACAGCGCCTTCTACCCGAGCCCGCTCGACTGGCGGCCCCTCGCCGAACGCCTCGGTCTGACCGCCAAGCTCGACACCCGGTTCGCCAAGCTCTCCGGGGGCCAGAAGCAACGGCTGTTCATCGCGCTCGCCCTGGTGGGCAACCCGAGAGCCGTCGTCCTGGACGAGTTGACCACCGGACTCGACCCGCGCGCCCGCCGCGACACCTGGGAGCTGATCGAGGACATCCGGGCGAACGGGGTGACCGTGCTGCTCGTCACCCACTTCATGGAGGAGGCGCAGCGGCTGTGCGACCGGATCGCCGTGATCGACAAGGGCCGGGTGGCCGCCCTGGACACCCCGGCCGGGCTGATCCGCCGCTCCGCGGGCGCCACCGTCATCAGCTTCACCCCGTCCGCGCCCCTGGACGAGCGTGATCTCAGCGCGCTCCCCGCGCTCGCGTCGGTCGAGCACAAAGACGGCCGCGTCATCCTGTCCGGCACCGACGAGACCGTCAACGCCGTCATCACCCTGCTCGCCCGCACCCGTGTCACGGCCCATCAGCTCCGGGTCACCGACGCCACGCTGGACGACGCGTTCCTCGACCTCACGAAGGAGGCAGCGGCATGAGCACCACCCTCGTCAACACCGCCGTACTGAAGAGCGAGATCCGCCTCTTCCGCAGGGAGCCCGGCGCTCTCTTCTGGATCCTGGTGTTCCCCACCCTGCTCCTGGTGATCCTCGGCTCGATCCCCTCCTTCCGGGAGGCCGACCCGGACTTCGGCGGGCTGCGCCCGGTCGACGGCTACGTCCCGGTGAGCGTGCTGCTCGGGCTGATCATGGCCGGGGTGCAGTCCATGCCGCAGACCCTCACCGGCTATCGCGAGCGCGGCATCCTGCGCCGGATGTCCACCACGCCGGTCCGGCCCGCCGCCCTGCTGTCCGCGCAGATGCTGCTGTTCGGCGGGGCCGCCCTCGTCTCTGCCCTGCTCGCCCTCACGACCGGCCGGCTCGCCTTCGCCGTCCGGCTGCCGCGCCAGGGCTTCGGATACGCCCTCGCCCTGCTCCTGGCCGTGCTCGCCGCCCTGGCGCTGGGAGCGGTGATCTCCGCGATCTCCCGGTCGACGAAGATCGTCGGTGCCATCGGGTCGGCCGTCTTCTTCCCCGCCATGTTCTGCGCGGGCGTGTGGATGCCGGTGCAGACGATGCCGGACGTCCTGGCCCGGTTCGTCGGCTTCACACCCTTCGGCGCGGCGGCCGAGGCCCTGAACCAGGCCGCGGCGGGGGACTGGCCCGGCTGGGGCCACCTCGGTGTGCTGGTGGCCTGGACCCTGCTGCTGACCGCCGGGGCCGTGCGCTGGTTCCGCTGGGAGTAGGCGAGAAGCCGTGCACAATGGCGCGATGACCCCGGCGGACGAGCAGATCGAGCACCGGCAGAACCAGTTCCACACCTGGGGTGTCTACGGGCTGCTCGCGGTCTCCGCCCTCCTGTCGGTGGCCTCGCACGAGCTGATGGTGAGCCCGGCCGAGTGGTACGCGGGCGGGGCGCTGGTCGTCGCCGCGGTGCTGCTCCAGCTGTGGCACGGGCCCCGCCGCGGCCGCCGCACCCCGTCCCCGCGCGGGACCGCCTACTACGTCCTGCGCTGGGCGCTCTCCTTCGCCCTCACCTGGCTGAACCCCTTCTTCGGGTTCTACGCGTCCGCCGGCTACTTCGACAGCGACGAACTGATCGCCGGACGGCGCCGGCAGTGGCTCGGCCTGCTCGCCACCGTCGTCGTGGTGGCGGGCTCGCAGTCCGGTGGGATGCCGATCCACAGCGCGGTCCAGTGGCTGCTGTTCGGCGTGCTGCTGGCCACGAACTTCGGCCTGCTGACGGTGGTCGGACACATCGCCCAGCAGGAGGAGCAGCGTTCCCGGGAGCGGGCCGTCACCATCACCGAACTGGAACGCACCAACACCGCCCTGCAGCAGGCCCTGGACGAGAACGCCGCCCTGCACGCCCAGTTGCTCGTCCAGGCACGGGAGGCGGGCGTCGCCGACGAGCGCCGGCGGCTGGCCGCCGAGATCCACGACACCATCGCCCAGGGCCTGACCGGCATCATCGCCCAGCTCCAGGTCGTCACGAACGCCCCCGACCCGGCCACGGCCCGCACCCACCTCGAGCGCGCCTCGGACCTGGCCCGGCACAGCCTCGGAGAGGCCCGCCGCTCCGTGCACAACCTCGCCCCCGTGGCGCTGGCCGACGCCGGGCTGCCGGAAGCCCTGAAGAAGACGGTCGCCGAGTGGGGTGAACGGACCGGTGTGCGCGCCGACTTCACGGTCACCGGTACCGCCGAGCAACTCCACGAGGAGGTCGCGGCCACGCTGTTGCGGATCGTCCAGGAGGCCCTCTCCAACATCGCCCGGCACGCGGCCGCGACCCGCGTCGGCGTCACCCTGTCCTTCCTCGGCGACGAGGTCATCCTCGACATCCGCGACGACGGCAGTGGCTTCGACCCGCTCGCCGTCCCGGCACGCACGCGCACCGGCGGTTTCGGCCTGCCCGGCATGTGCGCCCGCGCCGAACGCATCGCCGGCTCCCTCGCCGTCGAATCCGAGCCGGGCCACGGTACGGCGGTATCCACTCGCGTACCGTTGGTCCGCCATGACTGAACACGCCGCGACGGGGGCCGCCCCGATCACCCTGCTGATCGTCGACGACCACCCCGTCGTCCGGGACGGCCTGCGCGGCATGTTCGAGTCCGCGCCGGGCTTCCGGGTCCTCGGGGAAGCACCGAACGGCGTCGAGGCGGTCTCGCTCGCCGCGGCCCTCGACCCGGACGTGATTTTGATGGACCTGCGCATGCCGGGCGGCGGGGGAGTGGACGCCATCCGCGAACTGACCCGTACCGGCGCCCGCGCCAGGGTCCTCGTCCTCACCACCTACGACACCGACTCCGACACCCTGCCCGCGATCGAGGCGGGCGCGACGGGCTATCTGCTGAAGGACGCCCCCCGCGACGAGCTGTTCACGGGGGTGCGGGCGGCGGCGGAGGGACGTACGGTCCTGTCCCCCGCGGTCGCCTCGCGCCTGGTCTCCGCGGTGCGGGCCCCCGGCAACGAGCCCCTCTCGGCCCGCGAGCGCGAGGTGCTCGCCCTGGTCGCCAGGGGCACGTCCAACCGGGAGATCGCCCGCGAACTGTTCATCAGCGAGGCGACGGTCAAGACCCACCTCACCCACCTGTACGCCAAGCTGGGCGTCAACGACCGCGCGGCGGCGGTCGCGACGGCGTACCGGCGGGGGATCCTCGGCTAGGCCGGGTAGGGCAGCAGGGTTCGGTCGGTCCTCTCCCAGGCGGCCTTGAGCTCGGCGAGCAACTCCGGTCGGTCCGGGGCCAGGTCGGCCTGTTCGCGCTGGTCCTCGGCGAGGTCGTACAGATGGTCCTTGCCGGCGGCGTCCCGGTAGTACTTCCACTTCCCGCGCCGCAGCGCCCGGTTGCCCCGCACCCGCCAGAACAGGTCCCGTACGGGCAGCTCCTCGCCCCGCAGCAGATATCCGGCAAGGCTCGTGCCGTCCAGCGGATACGCCGGGTCGGGCCGAGCACCGGCCAGCTCCAGCAGGGTCGCGGTCCAGTCGGGGGAGAAGTGCGGCTCGTGACTGACCTGCCGGCCGTCGACGCGGGCGGGCCAGCGCAGGATCGCGGGCACCCGGATGCCGCCCTCCTGGAGGGAGAACTTGCCGCCGCTGAGCGGCCACAGGTACGACCAGCGCTCGCCGCCGTTGTCGCTGGCGAACAGCACGACGGTGTTGTCCTCCTGCCCCGAGCGGCGCAGCGCGACGAGCACCTCGCCGACGGCCGCGTCCAGGCTCTGCACCATCTGCGTGTACTTCGCGACCGAGCCGCCGTCGTAGTGGTTCAGCGCCTTGCCGACCTCGGCCTGGCTCTTCGCCGCCCTGATCTTCGCAGCGATCCCGGCGGCGGTCTCCTCGTCGCCCTCGGCGAGCCAGGGCCAGTGCGGGGTGGTGAAGTTGAGGTTCAGCAGCCAGGGCCGGTCGTGGTCCCGGCGCAGGTACTCCACGGCCCGCTCGGTGAGGACGGTCGTGTAGTACCTCAGGTCCTTGTACTCGGCGTCGCCCTCGTAGAGGTCGTACTCGCCGAGCTGGCCGAGCTTGGAGTAGTACTCCAGCACGCCCCCGAAGTTCCCGAAGAACTCGT
This sequence comes from Streptomyces sp. NPDC002130, assembly GCF_040296465.1. Classification (NCBI taxonomy): domain Bacteria; kingdom Bacillati; phylum Actinomycetota; class Actinomycetes; order Kitasatosporales; family Streptomycetaceae; genus Streptomyces; species Streptomyces sp. NPDC002130. The sequence goes on along the minus strand of NZ_JBEOXI010000026.1, from coordinate 28,518 downwards.
CCCAGCCCGACTTGGTGGGGCTGAAGTCGGGCAGCCAGCCGCAGTGCCACTTGCCGATGAGGGCGGTGGAGTAACCCGCCTTCCTCAGCAGGGAGGCGAGGGTGGGGTGGTTCGGGTCCAGGCCCTGGGACCGGTCGGCGATCGGCTCGGCCAGTCCGCCCTTCGTACGTCCCGGATAGCGCCCGGTGTAGAGGCTGAACCGGGTCGGGGAGCAGGTCGCGGAGCCCGCGTAGGCGTCCGTGAAGCGCACCCCCTGGCGGGCCAGCCGGTCCAGGTTCGGCGTGCTGATGTGCGGGGCGCCGTAGGAGGACAGATCGGCCCAGCCGAGGTCGTCGCCGAGGATGACCAGGATGTTGGGGCGCTGTCCGGAGGCGGCGCCGGGGCGGGCCCGGAAGGGGCGCTCGACGGGAACCGCTTCGGCGGCACCGGCCGTACCGGCCACGGCGCCCACGGCACCACCGCCGACGAGAGCACCGAGGGCACGACGGGATATTTCGGGCATGCGGAGGTCCTGGAGGGTCCGAGGGAGGAGTGGGGGGGTGGAGCCGAGGCTCAGCAGCGACGCTGCCAGCGGTGCGACGACGGGGTCAAGAAGATCCCCGCCGCGTTCACGGACCTGCAACGCGGCGCAACCCGGCACCGCCCTCCCGACCGACCGGCGAAACGATGCTTCAGCCTGCCACCCGCAGCAGCAGCACCGCCCGTGCCGGCATCGTGATCTCCGTCCCCGCCCGGTGCTCCACGCCCGGTGCCTCCCCCTGTTCCTCCAGGCTCGTGTCCACGACGACCTCGTACCGCTCGGCCCACGGCGGCCCCGGCAGCGTGAAGTTCACCGGCCCCTCGCCCGCGTGCAGGACGGCCAGGAAGCTGTCGTCGAGGATCTGCTCCCCGCGCTCGTCGCGGCCCGGGATGTCCCGCCCGGACAGGTACATACCCAGCGTGGCGGCGGGCGCGTACCAGTCCTGCTCCGTCATCTCCGTGCCCCGGGACGTGAACCAGGCCAGGTCGCGCAGCCCGTCCGCGGTCTGCGCCCGGCCAGAGAAGAACGCCCGGCGCCTGAGCACCGGGTGGCGGTGGCGCAGCGCGATCAGCCGGGAGGTCAGCGCGAACACGGCCTGCCAGCCGGGGTCCTCCAGCAGCTCCCAGTCCACCCAGCTGATCTCGTTGTCCTGGCAGTAGGCGTTGTTGCTGCCGCGCTGGGTGCGGCCCAATTCGTCGCCCGCGACCAGCATCGGCACGCCCGTCGACAGCAGCAGGGTGGTCAGGAGGTTCCTGAGCTGGCGCCTCCTGAGCGCCCGTACGCCCTCGTCGTCCGTCTCGCCCTCGGCGCCGCAGTTCCACGCCCGGTTGTCGTCCGTGCCGTCCCGGTTGCCCTCGCCGTTGGCCTCGTTGTGCTTGCGCTCGTACGACACGAGGTCACGCAGGGTGAAACCGTCGTGCGCGGTGACGAAGTTGACGGACGCGTACGGCCTGCGCCCGCCCCAGGCGTACAGGTCGCTGGAACCCGACAGGCGGTAACCCATCTCCCGCACGTCCGGCAGCGCGTGCCGCCAGAAGTCCCGTACGGCGTTGCGGTACCGGTCGTTCCACTCCGTCCACAGCGGGGGGAACGCCCCCACCTGGTAGCCGCCCGACCCCACGTCCCACGGCTCGGCGATCAGTTTCACCCGGCGCAGCACCGGGTCCTGGGCGATGACCGCCAGGAACGGCGACAGCATGTCGACGTCGTGCATGGAGCGGGCCAGCGCCGCCGCCAGGTCGAAGCGGAAGCCGTCCACGCCCATCTCGGTGACCCAGTAGCGCAGCGAGTCCGTGATCAGGCGCAGAACGTGCGGCTGGACCACGTGCAGGGTGTTGCCGCAGCCGGTGTAGTCGGCGTAGCGCCGGGGGTCGTCCTGGAGGCGGTAGTAACCCCGGTTGTCGATGCCCTTCAGGGACAGCGTCGGACCGAGCTCGCCCGCCTCCGCGGTGTGGTTGTAGACGACGTCGAGGATGACCTCGATGCCGGCCGCGTGCAGGGCGCGCACCATCCGCTTGAACTCGCCGACCTGCTGCCCGGCCGTCCCGGAGGCCGCGTAGCCCGCGTGCGGGGCGAAGTAGCCTATGGAGTTGTAGCCCCAGTAGTTCCTGAGACCTCTGCGCAGCAGGTGGTCCTCGTGCGCGAACTGGTGCACCGGCAGCAGCTCCACCGCCGTCACGCCCAGCTCGACCAGGTGCTCGATCGCCGCCGGGTGCGCGAGACCGGCGTAGGTGCCGCGCAACTCCTCGGGGATGCCCGGGTGCAGCTGCGTGAAGCCCTTGACGTGCAGCTCGTAGATCACCGAGTCGGCCCACGGCGTCTTCGGGCGGCGGTCGTCGGCCCAGTCGTCGTCATCGTGGACGACGACGCCCTTCGGCACGTACGGCGCCGAGTCCCGGTCGTCGCGCACGGTGTCGGCGACGTGCTGCTGCGGCCAGTCGCGGACGTGCCCGTACACCTCCGGCGGCAGACCGAAGTCCCCGTCCACGGCGCGGGCGTACGGGTCGAGCAGCAGCTTCGCCGGGTTCCAGCGGGCGCCCGTCCACGGGTCCCAGCGGCCGTGCACCCGGTAGCCGTAGCGCTGCCCGGGCAGCACACCGGGGACGAAGCCGTGCCAGATCTCATGGGTCAGCTCGGCGAGCCGGACCCGCGACTCCTTGCCCGCCTCGTCGAACAGGCACAGCTCGACGCCCTCGGCCCCGCCCGCCCACAACGCGAAGTTGGTGCCCGCCACCCCGTCCGGACCGACCCGGAACCGGGCGCCCAGTGGGGTCGGCGCGCCCGGCCACGCGGGCACGGTGGGCGGCGGCGCGGCCCTCCGCGCGCCGTTCACGGCGGCGGCCTGGCGCCCGTCCCCGGTGGCCCGATGACCGGCCACCGCCTCCTGCTCGGCTGCGCTGGACACCTGTCAGCCTCCCACCGGCTCATGGGACGACGGGGGACAGAGGGGTGCGGCCTGTGCTGCGGCCCGGGTCGCGGCTCCCCTGCGCGTCGTCCTCCCCACTGTTCTGCCCAGAGCGTGGGTCGCACTCACGTTTCCCCGGGGGCGGGCATGGTCGTTTCCCGGGGACGCGGCCGGTCGTTGGGCACCGCGTGAGGCACGTACAAGGGCGCGCGCGGCGCGCGAGGGCCGCGCTGGCCGCCGTAGTGACATGGGCAGGGCTCCTGGCCGGGGCCACGGGGTGTACCTCGGACGACGCGGGCGGGATCACCGGGGCGTTCGGCGCGCCCCCGGCGCCCGAGGACGTCATCAAGGTCTCGCCCGACGACGGCAGCAGGGGTGTGCGCCCCGACAGGAAGCTGCGGGTGCGCGTGCCCGACGGCCGGCTGGAGAAGGTGAAGGTCGTCAGGTCGCAGGACGCGCAGGAGTCCCCGGTGCCCGGGCACCTCTCCGCCGACGGTCTGACCTGGGAACCCGACGAGCGGCGGCTCGCGCTGGCCGCCAAGTACACGATCGACGCGGTGGCCGTGGACGGCGCCGGGCGCCGCTCGGCCCGGCACACCACCTTCACCACCTACGTTCCCGAGGAACGCTTCATCGGCTACGTCGCCCCGGAGAACCGCGCCACGGTCGGCACCGGCATGATCGTCTCCCTGGAGTTCAACCGGAAGATCGCGAACCGGGCCGCCGTCGAACGCGCGGTGCGCGTCACCGCCCGCCCGGCCGTCGAGATCCGCCCGCACTGGTTCGGCAGGACCCGCCTCGACTTCCGCCCCGAGGACTACTGGAAGCCCGGCACCCAGGTCACCGTCGCCCTGCGCCTGCGCGACGTCGAGGGGGCGCCCGGCGTCTACGGCCTGCAGCACAAGACGTTCTCGTTCACCGTCGGCCGCAGTCAGGTCTCCGTGGTCGACGCCGCCGCGCACTCCATGGAGGTCCGGCGCGACGGCGAGCCCCTGGCCACCGTGCCCGTCACGGCGGGCGCGCCGAGGAACACCACGTACAACGGCAAGATGGTGGTCACGGAGATGCTCGACGTCACCCGCATGAACGGCGCCACGGTCGGTTTCAAGAAGCGCGACGGCAAGGGCGAGTACGACATCCCGGACGTCCCGCACGCCATGCGCCTGACCGACTCCGGCACCTTCCTGCACGGCAACTACTGGGCGCACCACTCCGTGTTCGGCCGCACCAACGTCAGCCACGGCTGCATCGGACTGCGCGATGTGAAGGGCGGCAGCTCGGACACCCCGGCCGGCTGGTTCTTCGACCGCAGCCTTGTCGGGGACGTGGTGGAGGTCGTCAACAGCAATGACAAAAAGGTCTCTCCCGACAACGGGCTCGGAGGATGGAATATGGGCTGGAATGCATGGAAGGCGGGCAGTGCGGTGAAGTAACCGGACAGGGGGGCGGGTTGACCTGTGATCCGTTGGGACCGAACGGTGACAATCGCAGGCCGCCGGGGCCCGCTGCCTTGTGGTTAATATGCGCCGACGCGCGGGGGACGCGCGGGGTGCGGGCCTGACCAGGCCCTGGGAGGGGAGAACCACGTGAACGGGCGACCGATATCGGGGGCGTCGGTTGGGCGCAGGAACGGAGTGCTCGCGTCGGCGATCGGCGTGCTGCTCCTCGCCGTCACGGCGTGTGGCGGCGGGGGAACCGGCTCCGGTTCCGGCGAGGGCGACAACAAGGGCAAGGACTCGGGCAGCGCACAGAGCAAGCAGTCCGAGGCGGTCGTAGGCATCATCCCGAAGGACGGGGCGAAGTCCGTCGACACGAGCGGTGCGCTGAAGGTCACCGCCCAGAAGGGGAAGCTGACCGAGGTCGAGGTCAAGGACGCCGAGGGCAAGAAGGTCGACGGCGAGATATCCGGGGACGGCGCCAGCTGGGCGCCGTCCACCCATCTGGCCGGTGCCACCAAGTACACGGTGCACGCGGTGGCCAAGGACTCCGAGGGCCGCACGGCCGCGGAGGACGCGGGGTTCACCACGCTGACCCCGGAGAACACCTTCACCGGCACCTTCACCCCCGAGGACGGGTCCAAGGTCGGCGTGGGGATGCCGTTCTCCATCCGCTTCTCCCGGGGCATCACCGCACCGGAGGACGTCGAGAAGGCCATCCGCATCAAGGCGGAGCCGGCCGTCGACGTCGAGGGCCACTGGTTCGGCAACGACCGCCTCGACTTCCGGCCGGAGAAGTACTGGAAGCCCGGCACCAAGGTGACCGTCGACCTGAACCTCGACGGCGTCGAGGGCCGCTCCGGCGTCTACGGCGAGCAGGACAAGACGGTGAAGTTCACCATCGGCCGCAACCAGGTCTCCGTGGTCGACGCCAAGAAGCTCACGATGAAGGTCATGCGGGACGGCAAGACCATCAAGACCATCCCCGTCACCACCGGCAAGCCCGGCATGGAGACCTGGAACGGCCAGATGGTCATCAGCGAGATGCTGACGGTCACCCGGATGAACGGCGAGACGGTCGGCTACGGCGGTGAGTACGACATCAAGGACGTCCCGCACGCCGTCCGCCTGACCACCTCCGGCACGTTCCTGCACGGCAACTACTGGGCGAGCGGCGCCTTCGGCAACTACAACGCCAGCCACGGCTGCATCGGCCTGCGCGACGTGCGCGGCGGCTGGGACAAGAAGGTGCCGGCCGCGTGGTTCTTCAACCACTCGATGATCGGTGACGTGGTGGTCGTCAAGAACTCCGAGGACCGGATCGTCGACCCGGACAACGGGCTCAACGGCTGGAACATGTCCTGGGAGAAGTGGAAGAAGTAGCCGACAGCCGACCCGAGGGGCCCCGGTGCGACCGACCGCACCGGGGCCCCGGGCGTCAGCCCCCGTGCTGTGCCGGCCCGGGGGCGACCCCGGACCCCCGGCCGGTGTGACCCACCGCACCGGCCCCAATCCTGTTAGTCCCCGTTAACCTGCTGCCTATGACCGTCTCTCTCGAAGTCGCTGAAGGCGTCGGCACGATCCGTCTCGACCGCCCGCCCATGAACGCGCTGGACATCGCCACGCAGGACCGGCTGAAGGAACTCGCCGAGGAGGCCGCGCGGCGCGAGGACGTCCGGGCGGTGGTGCTCTACGGCGGGGAGAAGGTGTTCGCGGCCGGCGCGGACATCAAGGAGATGCAGGCGATGGACCACACCGCGATGGTGCTGCGCTCCCGTGCCCTGCAGGACTCGTTCACCGCGGTGGCCAGGATCCCCAAGCCGGTCGTCGCGGCCGTGACGGGCTACGCGCTGGGCGGCGGCTGCGAACTCGCCCTGTGCGCGGACTTCCGCATCGCCGGCGAGAACGCCAAGCTCGGCCAGCCGGAGATCCTGCTCGGCCTGATCCCCGGCGCCGGCGGCACCCAGCGCCTGGCCCGCCTGGTCGGCCCCTCCAAGGCCAAGGACCTCATCTTCACGGGCCGGATGGTGAAGGCAGACGAGGCCCGCGAGATCGGCCTGGTGGACCGGGTCGTCCCCGCCGACGAGGTGTACGCCCAGGCGCACGCCTGGGCCACGAAGCTGGCCCAGGGCCCGGCCCTCGCCCTGCGGGCCGCCAAGGAGTCGATCGACACCGGTCTGGAGACGGACATCGACACGGGCCTCGCGATCGAACGGAACTGGTTCGCGGGTCTGTTCGCCACCGAGGACCGCGAGCGCGGGATGCGCAGCTTCGTGGAGGAGGGGCCGGGCAAGGCGAAGTTCCTCTGAACGTCCCTCCAGGGACTTGCAATTGACGTGGTGTCTGACCCGCGGTCCCTCGATGGGGCGGTTTATGGGAGCCTTAAGGCAGCCTTAAGCGTGCCGGAAGGGGAGAGTCCGGCGATTACCCCGGAATGCAACGTTCCAGCAGGTCAGACGGGGTGACGATAGCTCCGAAATGCCTGCGGCATATGACGGACGATCGCCGGTCCGCAGCCCGTTCCCCGGGGCGTATTCCCCGGGAACGGCCCCGTCGGGCGCTGCGGGCGGCCATGATGGGGGCATGGCGGGGCTGGAGGGTATGGAACAGCCGCGGGGACACGCACATGCGGCCGCGGCGCGCTGGTCGCCGACCGTCGAGGACGAACACGCGCTCAAAGCGCTGGAGTTGTACGGCAACCCGACGGAGGCAGAGGTTCCACTGCCGTCCCGCCCCGAGTCCGCGGCCACCGCGAGACGACTCACACAGGTCGTGATCCTGCGCCACTGGGGACTCACCCCCAAGACCACGGAGGACGCGGTGCTGCTCGTCTCCGAACTGGTCGGCAACGCCGTACGCCACACCGGCGCCCGCGTCTTCGGACTGCGTCTGCACCGGCGCCGCGGCTGGATCCGCGTGGAGGTCCGCGATCCCTCCCGGGGGCTGCCGTGCCTGATGCCGGTGCAGGAGATGGACATCAGCGGCCGGGGCCTGTTCCTCGTGGACAAGCTGGCCGACCGCTGGGGGGTCGACCTCCTGCCCCGGGGCAAGACCACCTGGTTCGAGATGCGGGTCGCCGACCGCTGAGCGCGCTGATACCTCACCCGGTCGCCGGACGGACGAATCACGCGTTTCCCTTCGGGACGCCCATTAAATGGTGCAATGCGCCCCCATCTCGTCAAGAGCACCCTGGTCGCGGGTGCCGTCCTCGCCGTCCTCGCCGCCTGTGGCACCGGAAGCGGGGAACGCGCCTCCGAGGGGCACGGCACCAAGGCCGCCGTGCCCCTGCCGCCCGAGAAGAAGCCCGTGAAAGGCCTGCCCGGCATGCCGCCCGTCCTGGACCCCGAGGACGTGTACGCGGCCGACCGCCCGAACAAGCTGTCCCCGGTGGTCAAGGACTTCCCGTCCCGGGTCTACGTCCCCAACACCGAGTCCGACACGGTCTCCGTCATCGACCCGAAGACGTACGAGATCATCGAGACGATCCCCGTGGGCCGGCAGCCCCAGCACGTCGTGCCCTCCTGGGACCTGAAGACGCTCTGGGTCAACAACAACCGCGGCCACACCCTCACCCCGATCGACCCGAAGACCGGCAAGGCGGGCAAGGAGGTCGAGGTCCATGACCCGTACAACCTCTACTTCACGCCCAACGGCAGATACGCCGTCGTCATGGCGTCCCTCGACCGCGAGCTGGTCTTCCGCGACCCGCACACCATGAAGGTGAAGAAGACCGTCCCGGTCTCCTGCTACGGCGTCAACCACGCCGACTTCTCCCTCGACGGCCGCTACTTCATCGTCTCCTGCGAGTTCAGCGGCGAGCTGCTCAAGGTCGACACCGAGAAGATGGAGGTCGTCGGGCAGCAGCGGCTGCCGTTCGAGGGCGCCATGCCGCAGGACGTGAAGATCTCACCCGACGGCAAGAGGTTCTACATCGCCGACATGATGGCCCACGGCATGTGGGTGCTGGACGGCGACAAGTTCACCGAGCCCACCCTGATGCCCACCGGCAAGGGCTGCCACGGCCTGTACGTCAGCCGGGACTCGCGCGAGATGTACGTGACCAACCGCGGCGAGGGCACGATCTCGATCTTCGACTTCACGCAGGGCAAGCTGACCAAGAAATGGCAGCTGCCCGACGGCGGCAGCCCCGACATGGGCGGTGTCTCCGCCGACGGCAAGGTGCTGTGGCTGTCCGGGCGCTACGACGCCGAGGTGTACGCCGTCGACACCCGCACCGGCACCCAGCTCGCCCGCATCCCGGTCGGCAGCGGCCCGCACGGCCTCGCGGTCTACCCCCAGCCCGGCCGCTACTCACTCGGCCACACGGGCGTCTTCCGGTGAGCGGCGGCCGCCGCTCCCACCGTCGGGACCGGCACGTCCGCCACCGGCACCACCACCTGGGTGGTCGCCGCGCTGGAGGCGCACCCGGGCAGCTAACCTGACCTGCGTCAGCACGACGCAGAACACGAGAGTAGGGGCGGATCGGTGGCGGACATCGAGGAAGCACGCAAGCAGTTCGAGCGGATCGATACGGACGGTGACGGATTCATCACCGCTGCCGAGTTCAAGACCGCCCTTGCCCGGTCGGGTGACTGGAACGTCACCGAGTCGGTCGCCGAGGTCGTCATCAAGACCCGCGACCTCGACGGCGACAAGCGGCTGAGCTTCGACGAGTTCTGGGCCTACGTGAACAAGTAGGCGCACGCTCGCCGGCCGCGAGTGAAGGGGCCCGGTCCGCACTCTCGGACCGGGCCCCTCGTCGTACCCGGAAAGGGGCCCTCGTCAGAGCTTGAATTTCCCCTCCCCGAGACACCCCGCTGCTCAGGCGTCCCGGGCCCATCTCCGCAGCGCCGCCCCGCTGTCGAACGCGGCCACGTTCTTGTCCAGCGGGTCGTCGGTGTACTGGTGGAAGCGCCATTTGGCCTTGATGCGGGGCTTGCCCGCCGAGACGTAATCGGCGATCCACAGGCCGTCGCCCGCATAGGACGTCGTGTCGACGTTCAGCCAGAAGTCGCGGTTGGCGTAGAGGATGACCCGGTTGTCCGGCCGCAGTTCCTTCAGCTTCCGCAGGAACCGGTCCTTCTCGGCGTTGCTCGCGTGCGTCCCCTCACCGGTCGTCTCCCAGTCGACGGCGAGGATGTCGCCCGCCCGGTCCGGGGCCTTGCCGACGAAGTACTCGGCCTGGGCGGTGAGGTTGCCGGGCCACAGGAAGTGGTAGAAGCCGACGACCAGCCCGGCGTCACGCGCGCGCTTCGTCTGGGCGGCCAGTTTGGGGTTGACGTAGGACCGCCCCTCGGTCGCCTTGACGAAGACGAAGGAGAGGCCGTCGGTGCTGTAGGAGGAGGACTGATAGGCGCTCACGTCGATGCCGCGCAGCATGGGGGCTCCCTTGGTGCGTGTGGGGGGCTGAAGTCCCCTTGAGCCGGGGGATTCTGTTATGCCCCGCGACGGTGGCCGCAAGCCGGGCGTGAGGAGGCTCGCGCCCGGGGGGTGGTGAACGCCGGTCGGTTCGAGGGTCGGTTCGAGGTGCGGCCTCAGGCGGCGGGGGAGCCCGCCCGAGCCCGGGGCGCGTCGTCGTCGGAAGCGGCCTCGCGGTCGTCCAGGGAGACGTGTTTGGTCTCCTTGCCGAGCAGGAGCGCGATCAGCGTCAGCACCGCCATCGCCGAGAGGTAGACACCGACCAGCCACGGCGAGCCGTCCCCGGCCTCCCACAGCGCCACGGCGATGAACGGGGCGACCGCCGCCCCGAGGATCGAGCTGACGTTGTACGAGATGCCGGAGCCGGTGTAGCGGACGCTGGTCGGGAAGAGCTCGGGCAGGAGCGCGCCCATCGGTCCGAACGTCATGCCCATCAGGGTGAAGCCGAGGACGAGCCACAGCACCACGCCGAGGGTGCCCAGATCGATCAGCGGCACCCAGACCAGTCCGAAGACCATGATCGCGGCGGTGATCCAGATCAGGGTGGTGCGCCGCCCGTACCGGTCCGCGAGCGGACCCGAGACCAGGGTGAACGCGGCGAAGAACAGCACACCGAAGATCATCATGAGCACGAACGTGGTGTAGTCGTACCCGAGTCCGGGCACGGCGGCGTCCTTCGCGGTACGTCCGTAGCTCAGCGAGAACGTGGTCATCAGGTAGAAGAGCACGTAGGTCGCCAGCATGATGAAGGTGCCCAGGACCAACTGCTTCCCGTGGCTGCGCACCACGGTGACGAGCGGCAGCCGCCGCACCCCGCCGGACTCGCGGGTCCTGGCGAAGACCGCCGACTCGACGAGCCGGGAGCGCACCCACAGGCCGATCGCGACCATCACCGCGGAGAACAGGAACGGGACGCGCCAGCCCCAGCTGACGAAGGCGTCGGAGGGCTGCGAGGGGTCGGCCCCGGCCGCGGACGGCAGCAGCGCACCCATGACCAGGAACAGGCCGTTGCCGATGATGAAGCCGAGCGGGGCGCCCAGTTGCGGGAAGGTGCCGTACAGGGCGCGCTTGCCGCTGGGGGCGTTCTCGGTCGCGACCAGGGCGGCGCCGCTCCACTCGCCGCCGAGCGCGAAGCCCTGCGCGAGCCGCATCAGCACGAGCAGCGCGGTGGCCGGCCAGCCGACTTGCGCGTAGGTGGGCAGAACGCCGATGAGGAACGTGGCGATGCCCATGGTCAGCAGCGAGACGACGAGAGTCTTCTTGCGGCCGAGCCGGTCACCGAGGTGCCCGAAGACGACGGCGCCGATCGGACGGGCCACCATCGCGGCGCCGAAGACCGCGAAGGACGACAGCAGCGCGGTGGTCGGGTCGCTGCTCGGGAAGAAGAGCTGAGGGAAGACGAGTACCGCGGCTGTCGCGTAGATGTAGAAGTCGTAGAACTCGATCGTCGTGCCCATGAGGCTGGCGACGAGCACGCGGGACCGCGGGTTGACGGGCGTGGGGGCGGAATCGGGGGCTGGCATCGCTCGGTCTTTCGCGTGTGAAACATGGGCAATGCAACGATGTCAGCCGTCTTGTTTTCCGGTACGAACGTCTCGCATGATGAGATGTCAGCTGGGCAGCCACACGTCGACGGCGGCCGCGAGTTCGTCCTGGCCTGTGAAGACGTGCCCGTCCATGCCGACGGCCTGCGCCGCGCGGACGTTCTCCTCGCGGTCGTCGATGAAGAGGAAGTCGGCGGGTGTGGCCCGCAGCGCGATGACGCAGTGCTGGAAGGCGGCCGGGTCGGGCTTGGCCGCACCGATCTTTCCGGAGAAGGCGACGTGGTCGAGGTCGTGCAGCCAGGACTGGGCGGCGAGGAAGGCGTCCGCGTGGTCCGCGGGGATGTTGGACAGCAGGGCGACCCGGGCGCGCTCTCGCAGGTTCCGCACGTAGGCGACCATGCGTTCGTCGACGCGGGACCAGCTGTCGATGTCGGTGAGCCGCAGCTCTTCGATCGTGTCGGCGTCGGCGGGGCGGGACAGCGCGTGCAGTACGTCGGTCCAGTACGCGGACGCGGTGTGCCGGCCGGCGTCGTAGGGCGGGCGGTGGGTCCAGTAGGCCGTGGTGAAGGCGTCGAGGGAGGTGTGGCAGCGGGCGGCCATCTTCTCCAGGGCGCCCGGGCGTTGGGACGGGCTATCACCCCGAAGAGGTCGAAGAGCACGATGCGGCGGCGGTCGGTGGACATGAAGGTCGGTTCCCTTGGGGTCTCGGGGCGTTCGGTTCAGCGCTGGTGGGGCAGGGCCCGGGCGAGTGAGTCGAGTGCGGCCAGGGCGTCGGGACCCGCCGGGGCGAGAACGACGCTGGTCGCGCCGGCCGCATGGCGGGCGTCGATCGCCGCGCGGGCCTGGGCCGGGGTGCCGGCGATGCTCAACTGACGGACCCACTCGGCGGGCATCGACCGGGCGAAGTGCCGGGCGTCGGGGCTGGCGTCGCGGTGTGCGCGCAGTTCGCGGGCGAAGGGCAGGGGGTCGATGTGCGCGGCCCACTCCGGCTCGCCGACCGACTCCAGGACGGTGCGGACGCGGGTGAGGGCGGCTTCCTCGTCGTCGTCGACGGCGGCGGCGTCGTAGACGACGATCTCCCGGGGGTTCGCCGAGGCGGCGGGTCCCAGGTTGCGCAGGGAGGCGGTGATGTAGTCGGGTGCGGCTGGTTCGGCCAGGAGGAGTCCGTCGGCGACCTCGCCCGCGGCTGCCTGCGACTTGGGGCCGCGGACACCCAGGACGACCGGGGGGACGACGTCGGGGATCTCGGTGAGGACGACGCCTTCGCAGCGTACGTACCGGCCGTTCGCGGGGCCGGGCTCACCGGCGATGAGCAGGCGCAGCGCTCTCGCGTACTCCTTGATCAGCGTCAGGGGGCTGGCGGGCCAGGACCCGGCCTGGCGCATCCAGCCGGGCATGCCGTGACCGATTCCCGCGATGAGCCGGCCGGGGTGGAGCTGGGCGAGAGTGGCCAGTTCCATCGCGGCGAAGCCCACGTTGCGGGCGCCGGCGGGCATGATGCCGATCCCGACGGTGAGGTTCGTGGTGGAGGCCAGGACGGTGGCGGCCTGGGCGACACCGCCGCGCCAGCCGAGGTCCTCCACCACCCAGACCTGGTCGAACCCCAGTTCCTCGGCACGCCGGGCAAAGGGCAGCACGTCACCGACGGGGAGATCGCGGGGCAGCATGACACCGACACGGCCGCGGGCGGGCACTGCGGGGGACTCGGACATCGGGGACTCCTTCGGTCGGCTGAGGGCGTTTCGCCCCGGCCTCGGGTGAGGCCGGGGAAAGGGAGCTTGTGCGGCACGGCTGTCAGGGACCGTGCCGCACAAGCGGTCAGTGGGTGTTGGCTGCGACTTCGCGCCGGTGGGTGTCGCCGTCGGATCCGGTGCGCAGGACCCGGGCGCCCACGGCGGTGGTGACGCACAGCAGGGTCAACAGGACGAAGGCGTGGTTGAGGGCGACGACATGGGTCAGCCAGCCGATCACGGCGGGGCCGGCGAGCATGCCGACGTAGCCGAGTCCGGCGACGCGCGAGACGTTGGCCCCGGCGGCGGAGGGGTCCGCGTGCCCGGCCGCGCTGAACAGCTGCGGGACGCAGCCGGACAACCCCAGGCCGAACAGCGCCCAGCCGGTGAACACGGCCCACATCCCCGGGCCGAGGACCACGAGGGTGATGCCGGCGGCGGCCATCACCGCGCCGTGGCGCAGGATCGCCAGGGAACCGAACCGGGCGACGAAGCGGTCGGCGAGAAGGCGGCCGATCGTCATGGCCGCGGCGAAGGTGCCGTAGGCGAAGGCCGCGGCGCCGGCGGACGCACCCAGGACGTCCCTCATGTGCAGGGCGCTCCAGTCGTTGGCGGCGCCTTCGCACAGCATCACCATCAGCGCCAGGACGGCCAGCAGCCAGACCCGGCCCGTGGTGCCGCCGCGATCGACGTCCTGTGACGTCCCGGTCCCCTCCGCGGAGGGGCTCTCGACGGCGGGAGCGGCAGGCAGCAGGGCACGTGCCGAGGCCAGGGCGATCACGACGCCCACCGCTCCCATGGCGGCCATGCCCGCGGCCGGGTGCAGTCCGGCGCTCGCCGCGCCCGCTCCGGCGAGTGCGGCGAGGACACCGCCGACCGAGAACGTGGCGTGGAAGCCGGACATGACGGGGCGGCCGTACGCCTTCTCCACGTGCACGGCGTGGGCGTTCATGCTCACGTCCAGGCAGCCGTTGCAGAGCCCGAAGACCAGCAGCGCCGCGCCCAGCGTCCACGGATCGTCGGCGAGACCGGGCAGGAACAGGGTCGCGCCGCAGAGCACGCCGCCCGCGGGGACCACGACGCGGGTGCCGAGACGGTCGGTCATGGGGCCCGCCACCTGCATGCCCACGAAGGCCCCGAGCCCGAGCACCACCAGCAGGCCGCCGAGCGTGGCGTGGCTGATGCCCACGCGCTCCTCGATCGCGGGGATGTTAACCACCCAGGTGCCCAGCAAGGTGCCGTACAGGACGAAATAGACATAGGTCGCCACGCGGGCGGCTCGCAGGGAACGTTCCATACCGCCCAGCGTAACGAACATTCATGGTGTTCGAAACTCGCGATAATGAACAGCTTGGTTGTTCATTTCCCCGTGGTGTTCAATCACGGTATGAGCAACGCAGACCGGCACGGGCTGATCGCCAAGGCCGTCAGGGACTCGGGGGGCGCGACGGTCCAGGAACTCGCGGAGCTGACCGGCGCCTCGGAGATGACCATCCGGCGCGACCTCGACACCCTCGCCGCCCAGGGCGTCCTCGAACGCGTCCGCGGAGGGGCACGCACCCTGCTGCTCCGGGGCGAGGAGCCCCCTTTCGCGCTGCGCGCCCATGAGGCGGTCGACGCCAAACGCCGGATCGCCGCCGGGATCTCCGCACTCATCGCCGACGGCGAGAGCGTCCTGCTGGACAGCGGCACCACCTGCCTGGAGGTCGCCCGCCTCCTGCGCGAGCGGCCCGTCACCGTGATGCCCCTGTCCCTGCAGGCCATCCATCTGGTCGGCGAGACACCCGGCCCGGCCACTCTGGTCGTGCCCGGCGGACAGCCCCGCGCCGCCGAAGGAGCCCTCACCGGCCCCCTCACGCTCGCCTCCCTGGCCGCCCTGCGCTTCGACACCGCCGTCATCGGCTGCTGCGGGCTGACCGCGGCCGACGGCCTGACCGCCTACGACCTCGACGACGCCGCGGTGAAGAAGGCGAGCGTCGCCTCCGCCCGCCGTGTCATCGGCGCCGCCGACGGCAGCAAACTCGGCCACACCGCCTACGCCTACGTCGGCCCCGCCGCCCTCCTGCACACCCTCGTCACGGACACCACCGCAGCCGCCGAGGAAGTCACCGCACTCGAAGACGGCGGCACCGTCGTCCGGACCGTCTGACGGTCCGTCTGCTCCGCAGGCGCCAACCGCCCGTGCGGCCGGGTCTCGGCTGCACGGGCGGAAGGCGCCTGCGGGCGCGGGGCCGTCCTCAGAGGTGCTGCTCGGTGGCCCGGATGCGATCGTATTCCTCCTGGCGCTCGTCCGTGATGTACGCCGGGATCGGGAAGTCCCACCAGCCGGGCACCCAGGGGCCCGCGGCGTCGCGGTCCGTGGGCACCTCGACCAGGGCGGGTGCTCCCGACTGCACGGCCTTGCGCAGCGTCGGCTCCAGGGACGCGGCGTCGTTGACCTTCCACGACTCGATCCCGAAGGCCCGGCCCATGGCCGCGAAGTCGGGGCTGTACGGCGAGCCGTCGGGGTGCGAGAACTCGGTGCCGATGTGCCGCGAGGTCTGCTTGCGCTGGCCGCCGCGGATCGACATGTAGCCCGCGTTGTTCTGGACCACGAAGATCACCGGTGCGTCGGCGGTGACGCTCAGGGCGATCTCCTGGGCGGTCATGAGGAAGTCGCCGTCGCCTAGGACGCACACCACCGGGCTGTCGGGCCGGGCGAGCTTGGCGCCGACGGCGGCCGGGACGGCCCAGCCCATGGAGGAGAAGCCGCCGGAGGTGAGGTGGGTGCGCGGCGAGTAGACGGGGAAGGTCTGCTTGACCGCTCCCTGGGTGTTGCCCGAGCCGGCGACGATGATCGCGTCGCGCGGAAGCACGGAGCGCAGGGCGCCGAGCGGGCGCTGGGAGGTGAACGGGAAGCGGTCGCTGTCGCGACGGCCGGCGAGCTTCTCCTCCCAGTCCTGCTTGAGCCGGGCGAGTTCGGCGAGGTATTCGGAGCGGTCGACGCCCTTGGAGGGGAGCGAGTCGACGATGGCGGCCACGGCGCGCTGCGCGTCGGCGACGATGCCCACTTCGGCGGGGTAGTTCTTGCCGATCTCGTGCGGGTCGATGTCGATGTGGATGAGCTTCGCGGGCGGGATGGAGAAGCTGATGCCCTTGGCGTAGCTGGAGGCGGACCAGTCGGTGAAGCGGCAGCCGACGGAGATGACGACGTCGGCGGAGCTCGCGATCGCGTTGCCGGTCATCGTGCCGGTCTGGCCGACGCTGCCGGCGAACAGCTCGTGGTCCTCGGGGAAGGCGCTCTTGCCGTTCCACGTGGTGACGACCGGGATCTGCCACCGCTCGGCGAGAGCGAGGACCTGGTCGGACGCCTCGGACGTGATCGCACCGCCGCCGACCACGATGACCGGCCGGGTGGCCGCGCGCAGCACGTCCACGGCGCGGTCCACGGCTTCCGGGTCGGGGTGCTGGCGGCCGACCGGGATGCGCCGCTCCAGGTCGTGCAGGTCCACGTTCGCGGCCTCGGCCTGTACGTCCATGGGGACTTCGAGGTGCACCGGGCCCGGACGGCCGGTCAGCATGGAGTTGAAACAGCGGTGCAGGACGAAGGGGAGCTCCTCGACCCGGGTGACGACCCAGTGCCGTTTGCTGACGGCCTCGGCCACCTTGGGGAAGTCGTTCGCCGTGTAGCGGTCGAGTTCCTGCAGCAGTCCGTGGCCTCGCATATGGGTCGGCGGGCCGCCCGTGACGACGAGAACGCTGGTGGAGTCCGTGAACGCGGTGCCCATGCCGATGACGGTGTTGCTCGCGCCGGCGCCGATGGAGGTCACAGCGGCCTGCGGGCGGCCGGTGACGCGGTAGTAGCCGTCCGCGAGGTGGACGGCGCTCTGCTCGTGGAAGGTCTGGACGAAGGGGATCCTGGACTCGTCGTCGAGGAAGGCGTCGGTCAGTGACCAGATGCCGTGGCCGGGGATGCCGGCGACGACGTCGACCCCGTAGTTGCGCAGGGTCCGCGCGACGATCTGGCCTCCGGTGAGGACAGGCATGGTGTGCTCCCAATCAGCTCGGTTCGAAGGGGGTCAGGCGTCCTGACGGGCGGCCCAGGCGAATCCCTGTGTGCACAGTCGCGTGACGTCCGGGTTCTGCAGGTCGTCGAGGTCGTGTCCGACCGCGCTGTAGAAGACGCGGCCCCGTCCCCAGGTCCGGGTCCAGGCCTGAGGGATCGTCTTTCCCTCCAGCCACGGCAGGTGTTCGCCGGTGAAGGTGGACTCTGCCAGGACGTGGTTGTTGGGGTCGACGGACATGTAGTACTGCTCAGACGCGACCCCGAAGTCCTTCACCCCGGCGGTGATCGGGTGGCCGGTGTCCGTGACGGTGACCCGGTAGGGGTACTTCACGCCTTCGCCGGCGGGGTGTTCGAGGAAGCTGCCGCCGATCAGCCAGTGGTACTTGAGGCTGGTGCGGAACGCGGCGGCCGCGCCGTGCCAGGCGGCGATCCCGGTGCCGTTCTCCACCGCCCCCAGCAGGTTCGCCTCCTGGGCGGCGGTCAGCCCCTCGGACAGCAGGGCGTTGTTCCAGTTGAGCGCGATGAGGTCGTAGCCGGTGAGGTCGGCGTCGAGGGAGAAGATGTCGTTGGTCTCGTCGACGTCGAATCCGAGGTTCCTGAAGATCGGGAGGGCCCATTCCTCGGCCACCTGGTAGGGCTTGTGCCCCGGCCAGCCTCCGTACAGATACAGAACGCGGGTCATGCGGTGGTCCCTCCGGTCGTACGGGTCAGGGCCGCGGCGCGGCTGCGCAGACGCTCGGCCACCTCGATCGCGTCACCTTCCGGCGCGGTGGACTTGCGCTCCGGCTTCGCGGTCAACAGGTACACCAGGCCCACGGCCGAGACGACGAGGAACCCGATGAGTGCGATCCACCGGTCCACGAACGGGGTTGCGGAGTCGCCGGTGGGCATGGCGAGAAGAACCATCCCGAGCACGCCGTAGGTCAGGGCCGCCACGGTCACCGCGAAGCCCCAGCGGCCCAGCGTCCAGGCTCCGGCGGGGCGCCAGCCCTTCAGACGCATCCGCAGCGCGGCCAGTACGACCATCATGAAGGCCGCGTATCCGGCCAGCATCTGGAACGCCGCGATCTTGGTGAGGGAGTCGGGCGAGTAGTAGACGAACACGAAGAGCAGCAGCGGAAGGACGTTCACGGCCAGCAACGCGTTCAGGGGGACGCGGTGCTTGCGGGTGATCTGCGAGAAGACGCGGGATCCCGGGAACATGTCGTCGCGGGCGAAGGAGAAGACGATCCGGCTCGCGGCGGCCTGCTGGCTCATCACACCCGCGATGAAGGACGTCATGATCACCGCGAGCACCACCTTCGTGCCTATGGTGCCGACCGAGCTCTGCAGGATCGAGGGGATCGGGTTGGTGTCCTTGCCGGAGAGGATCGAGGCGAGGTCCGGAGCCGCGAGCGCGTAACCGACGAACGCGAAGAGCGCGGCCACTCCACCGACGGCCACGGTCAGCTGCATGGCCCGCGGGATGCTGCGGGAGGGGTTCGGAACTTCCTCCGCGATCTCGCCGCACGCCTCGAAGCCGTAGAAGAGGAAGAGCCCGACGAGCGAGGCGGCGATGAAGGCCATGACGTAGCTGTCATGGGTGGAGCTGCCGGCCTCGAAGAAGATCGAGACGGAGTTGTGGCGTTCGAAGATCAGCAGGTAGAGGCCCACGAGCACGATGCCGATCAGTTCCGCGGCGAGCCCGATCTTCGAGATCAGAGCCAGTGTCCTGGTGCCGAAGCAGTTGCAGATCATGCAGACGGCGGTCACACCGATCGCGATCCACAGGCGCTGGGCGGGGGTGGAGCTGATGGCGGGCTCGGCAGCGGTCCCGGCGAAGAGGCTGGCCGCGAAGTCCGAGCTGAACAGTGCGGTGCTGGTGATGCCGATGGTGATGCAACAGATGTACGTCCACGCGTTGAACCAGGCATAGCGCCCGTTCCAGAGCCTTCTGACCCATTGGTAGAGCCCGCCCGCGAGCGGGAACTGCGAGACGACCTCTCCGAAGACCAGCGCGACCAGGAACTGCCCGGCCCCGACGATGCCGATCCAGAAGACGGACGGTCCGCCGGCGGTCGCCAGACCGACCGCGAAGAGGGCCACGACGCCCACGAGGGGCGAGAGGTACACGAAGCCCAGGGCGAAGTTCCCCCACAGGCTGACCTTGCGGTCGAACTTCTGCTCGTAGCCGAGTACGGCGAGCATTTCCGCGTCCGCGGCCGACGAGACGGGACTCGCGGTCCCGCCCGAGGGGCCGCCGGGGGTGGATGTGGGCGCCGCGTGCGCCTCGTTGTCCGTAGCTGACATGACGATCTCCGTGGGTCGAGGGGGACGTGCTCCTTGTCGAACGGCTGCCGCACCGCGTCCGCGGTCCGGCATAAGTCGCGATGGGTCATCGCGGTTCAGCTCTGCTCGAAGGTGTGGTCGGTCCAGTCCGGCCGGGCCGATCCGTAGCGCGCGGCGCGGACGTCTCCCGAGCGCGCGTGTCCCTCGAAGTTCTCGATGCGCGAGGCCCTGCCGCAGATCTCACCGAGCCGGGCACTGGAACCGGAGTCCCTGATCTCCTGATACGTCATGGTCTTGAGGTACTTGCCGACCCAGAGGCCGCCGGTGTAGCGGGCCGCTCCCAGAGTGGGCAGCACGTGGTTGGTGCCGATGACCTTGTCGCCGTACGCGACGCACGTCTTGTCCCCGAGGAACAGGGCACCGTAGTTGCGCATCCGGTGCAGGGCCTCGCGGGGCTCTGCGGTCAGGATCTGGACGTGCTCGCTGGCGTACTCGTCGGCGAGTTCGTAGGCGGCGTCCAGTGTGGGGACCACGATCACCTCACCGTGGTCGCGCCAGGCCCGCCCGGCGACGTCTCCGGTGGGCAGGCCGGGCAGCAGCTCGTCCACCCAGGCGATGGTCCGCGTTCCCACCTCCTCGGACGTCGTGATGAGAACCGTCGGGGAGTCGGGTCCGTGCTCGGCCTGGGACAGCAGGTCCGTCGCCACCACGAACGGGTCCGCGGTGTCGTCCGCGACGATCAGTACCTCGGTCGGTCCGGCGAAGAGGTCGATCCCGACCTCGCCGAAGAGCTGGCGCTTGGCCTCCGCCACGTAGGCGTTGCCCGGGCCGGCGAGCATGTCGACCGCGTCGATCGTCTCGGTGCCCAGCGCCAGGGCGGCCACGGCCTGGACACCGCCCATGACGTAGATCTCGTCGGCCCCGGCCAGATGCATCGCGGCGATGCTGACGGGCGGCGGAGCGCCCCGGTCCGGCGGAGTCGTCGCGGCGACCCGTTCGACACCCGCGACCTTGGCCGTCAGGACGGTCATGTGGGCCGACGCGGTGAGGGGGTAGCGGCCGCCGGGAACGTAGGCGCCGGCCGCGCCGATGGGGATGTTGCGCTGCCCCAGGAACACGCCGGGCAGTGTCTCCACCTCGAAGTCGGTGAGGGAGTCCCGCTGCGCCCGGGCGAAGCCGCGGACCTGCTTCTGGACGAACCGCAGGTCGTCCAGGACCGTCTCGGGAACGGAGGAGACGACGGAAGCGATCCGGTCGGGACCGAGCCGGTAGGACTCCGGGCTCCAGTCGTCGAACTTCTGCGACCAGCGGCGCACGGCGGCGTCGCCGCCCGACCGTACGTCGGCGATCACGTCCGCGACGGTCTCGACGATTTCCGGACGGCTGGTCCGCGACGTCTTCACGGCGACAGGAGCCTTGATGGTCTTGTGTTGTGCTGACACTCTGCACTCCTTGCACGGGGTCGTGCCTGCGGGCTTGCCCAGAAGTCTGGGGAAACGCGAGGGTGGGACGACAGGCACAGTGTGTGCAATATTGACCGGGGATTCTGCACACACCGAGGTCGTGGATCATGGCTGAAGTCCTGACTGTTCGCGCCGCGCTGGAGCTCGAGGTGTTCACGCGCACCGCCGTGCGTGTGTATGCCGGGGAGAGGAATCTGGACCGCCCTGTGCGCTGGGTGCACACCGGGGAGATCCCGGACATCCATCGCTTTCTCACGGGTCAGGAGATGCTGCTGACGGCCGGCCTCGGCATGGGCGCGACGCAGCTCGAGCAGCGCGCCTTCATCCGGCGACTCGCGGACGCGCACGCGGCCGTCCTCGTCGTCGAACTGGCCGGGCGCATGTTCGACTCCATGCCGGAGGCCGTGATCGAGGAGGCGGAGGCGGTCGGCCTGCCCCTGGTGGGACTCGCCGACGAGATTCCCTTCGTCGAGACGTCGGCCCAGGTCCACGAGGTATTGGTCGGGATGCGCGTCAAGCAGCTGATCGCCGAGGAGGCCACCAGCCAGGCGTTCATGGATCTGCTCCTGGCGGACGAGGACTACGTCGGCGTGGTGAGAGAACTGGCCCGTCGCACCGGGCACCCCGTGGTGCTGGAGGACGTCGCCCACCAGATGCTGGCGTACGGAGGCGCGACGCCGGAGGCCGACCGGGTCGTGGACGAGTGGAGTGCGCACTCCCGGGCGATCCACGAACGCCACCCCTCGCTCGCGGCGCAGGGCCCCGAGGTTCCGACCGCCTCGGCGGCATCGTTTCGCGAGGTCGCGCCGTGCGCTCGCCAACCCGTGGTCCTCCGGGGCGAGTCATGGGGGTGGCTCCACCTTCTGCACGGCGGAAGGCAGCCGAGCCCGCCCGAACTGCGCACGCTGGAGCGAGCCGCCGCGGCCGTGGCGATCTCGCTGCTGAGCGAGCGGGAGAGCGGCGCCCGAGCGTCCCAGCGCCAGACGGCGCTGCTCAACCGGCTTCTGCTCGGCGACGTCACAGGAGAGCGGTTCGTGACCCTCGGCCTGGCGCTCGGCCAGGACCTGCGCGGGCGGGACCTCGTCGTCGTCACGGCATGGGCGGGGGACGAGGAGCCCGTCAAGGACCACGTCCTCGCCCGCCTGCTGCAGGAGGCCGGCTGGCCCGCCGTCGTGGGCGACACCGGAGACTTCGACGTGGCGGTCGTGGGCCTGCCCAGCCGCGCCGACGCCGGCCATGTGCAGACCCTGCTGGCCGATCACGGTGTGCGGGGTGGCATCAGCCGAGTCGTGGAGCCGGCGGTGCTTCCGCTGGCCCTGCGCCAGAGCCGCAGCGCGGCGTCCGTCGCCGCGGCGGCCTCGACCACCGAAGTGCGTCACTTCGACGATCTGGGCGCTCTGCGCCTCCTCGTCGCCCTCTCCGAAGGCCCCGAGCTCAGGCGTTACGTCGAGGACGAGCTCGGTCCGCTCCTCGAGCACGACGCACTGGCGAAGAACCCTCTGCTGCCCACCCTTCGCACGTTCCTCGACTGCGGTGGAAACAAGGCGCGTGCGGCGGAGGAACTCTTCATCCAGCGGCGCACCCTCTACCACCGCCTCGACAAACTCTCCGAGATCCTCGGCCTGGACCTCACGCAGGTCAGCAACCAGCAGCGGCTGCAGCTGGCCGTGCGCGGACATGACCTGCTGCGCAAGCCGACGCTACGGCGGACCTGACCTGCGGCGGACCTGACCTGCGCCGACCTGACCGTTACGACGTCAGTCCTTCGTCGCCCGGGCGAGCGGCGGGGCGATGCGCAGGGCGTTCGCCCCGATCGTCAGGGCCGGATTGAGCGCCGCGGAGGACGGGAAGAACGACGAGTCGGCCACCCAGAGGTTTTCGACGTCGTGGCTGCGGCACAGGGGATCGAGCACGCTCTGCGTCGGGTCGTCACCCGCCACGGCCGTTCCGCACATGTGGGAGTTGGTCTCGATACCCATGCGCTGGGTGAAGATCAGCGGATAGCCGGCCTTGCGGACCGCCCGGGTCACCCGGCGCACGAGTTCGTGGTGGGGCGCGAGGTTGGTCGGCGTCCAGTCGATGAGGATGCGGTCGCCGTCCACGCGTACCCGGTTGTTCCGGGACGGAAGGTCCTCGGTCGTCAGGTAGATGTCGAGGCTTCTGGCCGCCATGAGCTTCAGGGCCCATGTCGGTGCCCACGGACGCGCGGGCTTGAGCATGGGGGCTTGCAGCTTGCCCAGCATCTGGAGGTTCCCGAGCGGGAAGCGCGTTCCCGGACCGGCTTCGTAGAAGTCGTTCAGACCGAGGGTCTTCTGCCACTGCGTGGGGTTGGTCCGCAGGGGGTTGACCCCGACGAAGAACGTGCTGTTGTGGACCATGTAGTTGCGGCCGAGCAGTCCCGACGAGTTGGCGAGACCATCGGGGTGCGAGTCGTCGGCCGAACGGAGCAGCAGCGCGGCCGAGTTGACGGCACCTCCGGCGAGGGCGAACGTCTTGGCATTGATCCGGACGGTACGGCCCGCGTGCCGTGCCTCGGCGGCGACGACCTTCCGGCCGTCGGGCGAGGTGATCAGGCGGGTGATCTCCGCACCCGTGAGGATCTTCACGCCGTCGCGCAGCGCCGGGAGAAGGAGCCGGTTCTCGGCGTCGGACTTCATGCCCGTCTCGTCCGGACAGCCGTCGGCGGTCGTCACGGCCGCGCGATCGGCCTGCGTGCTGATGTTCAGGGCGTTCGGTGTGTGGAACGGGTGCAGGCCCTGCCGGCGCAGCGACCGCGAGAACCGCTCGATCTCCGGTTCGTGCTGAAGCGCCGGATACGGGTAGGGCTTGGAGCGCGGCGGCTCGGTCGGGTCCTCCCCGGTCTGCCCGTGCACCTGGAGCAGATGCTCCATGACGGTGTAGAAGGGCTCCAGGTCGTCGTAACCGAAAGGCCAGGCACGCGAGACGCTCTCGTGGTGTTCCACCTCGGTGAAGTCGCTGCGCCGGAAACGGGGCAGCATGGCACCGTAGAAACGGGTGTTTCCGCCCACCCAGTAATACACGCCCGGCGCGAACGGCTTGCCGGTGCTGCCGTCGTACCAATAGCCGGCGTTCTTGTACCGGCCCTTGATGTACATCTCGGCCGGCTGCGAGTTCTCGGGTTCACGGGGAAGGAAATGGCCGCGTTCCGCGACGAGTACGTCGAGACCGGAGTCCTTCAGCGCCCAGGCCAGCGCGGACCCGCCCATGCCGGATCCGATGATCAGGACATCGGTGCTGATCTCTTCGGTGGTACCGACGGAAACGAGAGCATCGGGCCGGAGCTCCGGGGGCGTGTAATCCTGACGGACCGGGTGGGACATGAGTCGGAATCCCCTTAGGCGCTCGGGTACGGCGGAGGTTCCAAGAGAGCCTAAGCAGCGGCCCGAATGCAGCACATGCACGGAATGGGTAACGACTGCCGCCTGAGTTGCTCACTTCGTGCATGTGCTGAGCATGCCTGGCGTCTCTAGCCTCTCCCAGGAACCAGATCCATGGAGGCGCAATGGGCAGGGAATCGTATGACTACATCGTCGTCGGGGCCGGCTCGGCCGGTTGTGCGCTGGCGGCGCGGCTGTCCGAGGATCCTGATGTCACGGTCGCGCTGATCGAAGCGGGGCCGCCTGCCCGGGGCCGCCTCTTCGAGATACCCGCACTGTTCTCGCAGCAGCTCAAGACGGCGTTCGACTGGGACTTCGAGACGGAACCCGAGCCGCAGCTGGCAGGACGTCGCGCCTACTTGCCCCGCGGCCGGGTGATCGGCGGCACCAGCTCGATGAACACGATGCTGTACGTCCGCGGTCACCGCCACGACTACGACACGTGGGAGCGACTGGGGAACCCGGGCTGGGGATACGACGACGTTCTGCCGTTCTTCAAGAAGTCCGAGGACAACGAGCGCGGAGCCGACGACTTCCACGGCGTCGGTGGCCCCCTCACCGTCAGCGACCCCCGCTCCGTCCATCCGCTGCTGACGGCATGGGTCGAGGCGGCTCAGGACGCGGGCCACAAGCACAACTCGGACTTCAACGGATCCCAGCAGGAGGGCGTGGGCTACCACCAGGTCACGCAGCGAGGCGGCCTGCGATGCAGCAGCGCGATCGCGTTCCTGGAGCCGGCCGCCGGCCGCCCGAACCTCACCGTGCTGCCCTCGACGACCGCCCTGCGCCTGAGCTTCGACGGCTCGCGGGCCGCCGGCCTGGAGGTCGACCACCTCGGCACCGTCCGGACGATCCATGTCGACCGTGAGATCGTGCTGTCCCTCGGGGCCTACAACTCACCCCACCTGCTCCTCCAGTCCGGCGTCGGGCCGGCCGACGAACTCTCCGCGGGAGGGATCACCCCCCTGCACGACCTGCCGGACGTCGGCAGGAACATGCAGGACCACACCGGGTGCTTCATCAGCTTCTTCAGCGACACCGAGCCGCTCCTGGGGCCGGACACCTCCGCGGAAGAGCGGCTCCTGCGCCGGCAGGGCACCGGTCCGATGGCCTGGAACGAGGTCGGCGGCTTCTTCAGCTCCGGCGATGACGTCCCCGCCCCGGACCTCCAGGTTCATGCCGCACTCGGCATCGTCCGTGACGAGGGCCTTGCCGCGCCGCTCGAGCCCGGGATGTCGTTCGGCCCTTACGTCGCGCGGCCCGCCAGCCGCGGCTCGGTGCGGCTGCGGCATTCCCACCCGTACGCCAAGCCGCGCATCTTCCACAACTACCTCGACGACCCCGACGACCGCCGACGGCTGCGGGAAGGCGTCCGTCTGTGTATGCGCATCGCCCGCGAACAGCGGCTGACGGCCCTGCTGCAGTCGGATCTGCGCACGGCTGCCGACGCCGGACTCGCCCCCGCGTCGGACGGCGACCAGGACATCGACGACTTCATCCGTACGCAGTCGTTCTCCTTCTACCACCCGTCCGGCACCTGCATGATGGGCAAGGTCGTCGACCACGAACTTCGCGTGCGCGGGCTGGAGAACGTCCGCGTGGCAGACACGTCGATCATGCCGACCCTCGTCACCGGGAACACGAACGCTCCCGCGATCATGATCGGAGAGAAGGCCGCCGCGTTGATACAGCCGTCGGCAGGATGAACCCGCCCCTCAGCACTCGATGATGTTCACCGCCAGCCCGCCCCGGGCCGTCTCCTTGTACTTGACCGACATGTCCGCGCCGGTGTCCTTCATCGTCTTGATGACCTTGTCCAGGGACACCTTGTGGGAGCCGTCGCCGCGCATGGCCATGCGGGCGGCCGTGACGGCCTTGACCGCGGCCATGCCGTTGCGTTCGATGCAGGGGATCTGCACCAGGCCGCCGACCGGGTCGCAGGTGAGGCCGAGGTTGTGCTCCATGCCGATCTCGGCGGCGTTCTCGACCTGCTCGGGCGAGCCGCCGAGAACCTCGGCCAGGGCGCCCGCGGCCATGGAGCAGGCGGAGCCGACCTCGCCCTGGCAGCCGACCTCGGCGCCGGAGATGGAGGCGTTCTCCTTGAAGAGCATGCCGATCGCGCCCGCGGCGAGCAGGAAGCGGACCACGCCCTCCTCGTCGGCGCCCGGCACGAAGTTCATGTAGTAGTGCAGGACCGCCGGGATGATGCCGGCGGCGCCGTTGGTGGGGGCGGTGACGACCCGTCCGCCGGCGGCGTTCTCCTCGTTGACCGCCATGGCGTAGAGGGTGATCCACTCCATGGCCAGGGCCAGCGGTTCGCCCTCGGAGCGCAGCTTGCGCGCGGTGTTCGCGGCCCGGCGGCGCACCTTGAGACCGCCCGGCAGGATGCCCTCCTGGGACAGTCCGCGCGCCACGCAGTCTCGCATC
Organism: Streptomyces sp. NPDC002130; assembly: GCF_040296465.1. NCBI lineage: Bacteria > Bacillati > Actinomycetota > Actinomycetes > Kitasatosporales > Streptomycetaceae > Streptomyces > Streptomyces sp. NPDC002130. The sequence goes on along the minus strand of NZ_JBEOXI010000026.1, from coordinate 1,865 downwards.
ACCTGCCAGATCTCCAGCAGGCCCTCGCGGATCTCCTCCTCGGAGCGCCAGGCCCGCTCGTTCTCCAGCATCAGCGCGGAGATCGACAGGCCGGTCTCCTCGGTCAGGCGCAGCAGCTCGTCACCGGTGCGGAAGGGGTACTTCAGCACGGTGTCGTCGAGCTTGATGCGGTCGGCACCGACCGCTTCCTCGTCGACGACGAAGCCGCCGCCGACCGAGTAGTACGTCTTCGTCAGCAGCTCAGCGCCCGAGGCGTCGTAGGCCCACAGGGTCATGCCGTTCGCGTGGTACGGCAGGGCCTTGCGGCGGTGCAGCACCATGTCGTCGTCGAAGGAGAACGCGATCTCGTGCTCGCCGAGCAGGTTGAGCCGGCCCCCGGTCTTGATCGTCTCCACCCGCTCGTCGGCGCTCTCCACGTCGACCGTGCGCGGCGAGTCGCCCTCCAGGCCGAGCAGCACCGCCTTGGGAGTGCCGTGTCCGTGCCCGGTCGCGCCGAGCGAGCCGTACAGCTCCGCGCGGACCTTCGCGGTCGGTGCCAGCAGCTCCTCGTTGCGCAGCCGCCGGGCGAACATCCGGGCCGCCCGCATCGGGCCGACGGTGTGGGAGCTGGACGGGCCGATGCCGATCGAGAACAGGTCGAAGACCGAGATGGCCACGGGGGAACTCCTGACTACGGGGTGGTGCAGAGGGGGTGGGTGCCGCGCCCCGCTTGTGGCGGGCGCGGCACCCGAAAGGTTTCTTCGTTACTTGTTCAGACCCGGGTACAGCGGGTGCTTGTCGGCCAGGGCCTTCACCCGGGCCTTGAGGGCCTCGGCGTCGTACGACGGCTTCAGCGCCTCGGCGATGACGTCCGCGACCTCCGCGAAGTCCTCGGCCTGGAACCCGCGGGTGGCCAGGGCCGGGGTGCCGATCCGCAGACCGGACGTCACCATCGGCGGACGCGGGTCGTTCGGGATCGCGTTCCGGTTGACGGTGATGCCCACCTCGTGGAGCCGGTCCTCGGCCTGCTGTCCGTCCAGCTCCGAGTGGCGCAGGTCGACCAGGACGAGGTGCACGTCCGTGCCGCCGGACAGGACGTCCACGCCCACGGCCCGGACGTCGTCCTTCACCAGACGCTCGGCCAGGATGCGGGCACCCTCCAGCGTACGGCGCTGACGCTCCTTGAAGTCCTCCGAGGCCGCGACCTTGAAGGAGACCGCCTTGGCGGCGATCACGTGCTCCAGCGGGCCGCCCTGCTGACCGGGGAAGACAGCGGAGTTGATCTTCTTTGCCAGTTCGGCCGTGGAGAGGATCACACCGCCGCGCGGGCCGCCGAGGGTCTTGTGGGTCGTGGTGGTGACCACGTGGGCGTGCGGCACCGGGTTCGGGTGCAGCCCGGCCGCCACGAGCCCCGCGAAGTGGGCCATGTCGACCATCAGGTACGCGCCGACCTCGTCCGCGATCCGGCGGAACTCCGCGAAGTCCAGCTGCCGCGGGTACGCCGACCAGCCGGCGACGATCAGCTTCGGCCGGGACTCCTTCGCCAGCCGCTCCACCTCGGCCATGTCGACCCGGCCGTCGTCGCCCACGTGGTAGGCGACGACGTCGTAGAGCTTGCCGGAGAAGTTGATCTTCATGCCGTGGGTCAGGTGCCCGCCGTGGGCCAGGTTCAGGCCCATGATGGTGTCGCCCGGCTTGAGCAGCGCGAACATCGCGGCCGCGTTGGCCTGGGCGCCCGAGTGCGGCTGGACGTTGGCGTGCTCGGCGCCGAACAGCTCCTTGATGCGGTCGATCGCGATCTGCTCGACCACGTCGACGTGCTCGCAGCCGCCGTAGTAGCGGCGGCCCGGGTAGCCCTCGGCGTACTTGTTGGTGAGGACCGAGCC
>NZ_JBEOXI010000025.1:0-51247 GCF_040296465.1 Streptomyces sp. NPDC002130 | reverse complement strand
GGAGACACCTGCCAGTTGATCGAGCTGGCCGGAAGAGTTCACACGCTCGAAGATCTCGAGGCCCCATGGGACGGTGGTCTCGCGACCGTACAACTCCTGGTTGAAGTAGTTGCCGATACGACCGATGGCCTGCGCGAGCAAGATTCCGGGCGCAATCGCATCACCGAGCGCGGACACCGGAATGCCGCGTCGACGGCAGCCGATCCACGCACCGATGCCGCCGAGGAACACTGCTCCCCAGATTCCGAGGCCTCCCTGCCACACCTTGAGTGCGTCGAGTGGCTGACCGTTCTCGCCGAAATAGGCGGGCCAGTCGGTCAAAACGTGGTAGAGCCTGCCACCGATCAGACCGAAGGGAACAGCCCAGATCGCGATGTCGAGAACAGTCCCCTTCTCACCGCCGCGGGCCACCCAACGACGATCTCCCCACATGATCGCGACGATGATGCCGAGGATGATGAAGAGCGCGTAGGCGCGCAGCGCTACCGGTCCGACGTACCAGACGCCTTGGGGCGGGCTGGGGATATAGGCCAGCAGGTCCACAGTTGAGGTCACGACGCCACGGTAGCCGAGCGGACGCCCTCGGCGAGTTCTTCGGTGAGCGAGCGAACTGCTCCCAAGCCGTTCTCGACCGCGGAGACCAGAGCCGAGCCGACAATGACGGCATCGGCGTATGCCGCGATTTCGGCAGCCTGTGCGCCGGACCGAACACCCAATCCGACGCCGACGGGAATGTCGGAATGCGCGCGGATTCGTGCGGTCAGTTCCGGAGCCATCGAGGACACGGCGTCGCGAGCGCCGGTGACGCCCATCGTCGAGGCACCTGGTCCAGCCCGCGGCAGTTCGCGAACGGGTCGAACGTGTCGGTCGTCGTCCACGAACTGGCCCACCAGTGGTACGGCGACGAGGTGTCGCTCAAGCGCTGGAAGGACATCTGGATCAACGAGGGGTTCGCGCGGTACGCGCAGTGGCTGTGGTCCGAGCACGAGGGCGAGGGCACGGCACAGGAACTCGCCGACTACGTGTACGCCTCGCATCCCGCCGACGACCCGTTCTGGACGGTGAAGCCCGGGGATCCCGGCCCGGAGAACCAGTTCGACATCGCGGTCTACGACCGTGGCGCACTGGCCGTCCAAGCCCTACGCAACAAGATCGGCGACGAGGCGTTCTTCGCGATTCTCAAGGGCTGGCCGACGAAGTACGCCCACGGCAACGCGTCGGTGGCGGACTTCCAGCGGTACGCGGAGGAGGTGTCGGGCAAGCCGCTGGCCGCACTGTTCGACACGTGGCTGTTCCAGCCGTCGAAGCCGGGGGTGCCGGCGGCTCGGGCCGGTGCGGTGGCCAAGGCGGCGAAGGGCGTGGCCCAGCCCAGGTCGTGGAAGCGGCTCGCCGCGACGAACGGGGTGCACGGGCACTGACGTCGTCCTCGCGCAGGAGTGTCCGGCCCAACCCGGCCGGGGGGGGCGGCTCGCCGCGCCGGGGCGTCCACGGGCACTGACGTCGTCCTCGCGCAGGAGTGTCCGGCCCAACCCGGCCGCCTGGCGGCTCGCCGCGCCGGGGCGTCCACGGGCACTGACGTCGTCCTCGCGCAGGAGTGTCCGGCCCAACCCGGCCGCCTGGCGGCTCGCCGGGCCGGGGCGTCGGTGCCCCACCCCGTCAGGAGGCACCCGGCCTGCCGGACGGGGCCCGGCCGTCTACGGTGGGCCCATGCGCCGTGACGAGTGAGGCCGCGGCTGCTGACGAGGGAGCCGGCGTTGCGGAAACTGGCGATCATCGAGGCCCCGTCCGTGCTCGGGCTGCGCCCCACCGGTGTGGAGGACCTGCCGGCGGCGCTCCTCGGGGCGGGGCTGGCCGAGGGGCTCGGGGCGGTGCACGCGGGGCGGGTCGAGCCGCCCCCGTACCAGCCGGAGCGGGACCCGGTAACGGGGGTTCTGAACCCGGGCGGCATCGCCGCGTACTCCGTCGCGCTGGCGGACGCCGTGGGCGAGGTCCTCGACGACGGCCGGTTCCCCGTCGTGCTCGGCGGCGACTGCAGCGTGCTGCTCGGCACCCTGCTCGCGCTGCGCCGCCGCGACCGGCACGGACTGCTCTTCCTGGACGGCCACACCGACTTCTACCAGCCCTCGGCCGAGCCGGCCGGCGAGGTGGCCTCCATGGAACTCGCCCTGGCCACCGGGCGCGGCCCGCGCGCGCTGGCCGACCTGGAGGGCCGGGGCCCGCTCGTGCGGGACGAGGACGTCGTCGCCCTGGGGTTCCGGGACGCGGAGGAGTCCGCGGGGTACGGCATGCAGCTGCTGCCGCCCGCGCTGCACGCGATGGAACTGGACACCGTGCGTGCGCTGGGGGCGGCCGACGCTGCCCGCCGCGCGGTCGGGCTGCTGATCGGCGGCGGCGCGGACGCCGGGTACTGGGTCCATCTCGACGTCGACGTGCTGGACGACGCGCTCATGCCCGCCGTCGACTACCGGCAGCCGGACGGCCTGACCTGGCAGGAGCTGGAGACCGTCCTGCGCACGGCCCTGTCCGGCGGCGGCGCCGTCGGACTCACCGTCACGATCTTCAACCCTCGCCTGGACCCCGACGGCACCCTCGCACAGCGCCTCGGCGACTGCCTGGTACGGGCCTTCGACAGCCAGGGCTGAGCCGGCCGTTCCGCGCCGGGGACCGACAGGCCGCGACCTGCTACTTCGTCAGCTGCGACAGCTCCTGGTCCGCCGTCTGCGACACACGGCGGCGGACGCCGAACCAGCCCGCGACCAGCATGGCCGCGATCAGCGGGACCAGCAGGAGGGTCTTTCGGCCGACCTCGGGGTCGTTCCACATCATGCCGAGGCAGGCCAGCAGGAAGACGATCGTGGCGATCTCCGTGACCGGGGTCCCCGGGAGACGGAAGGAGGGGCGGTTGATCAGGCCTGCCTTGGCGCGGCGCACGAAGACCAGGTGGCAGACCATGATGATCACCCAGGTGCTGATGATGCCGAGGGAGGCCACGTTCAGCACGATCTCGAAGGCCTGGGCCGGCACGAGGAAGTTCAGGCCGACGCCGAGCACACACACCCCACAGGTCAGCAGGATGCCGCCGTAGGGGACCTGGCTGCGGTTCATGCGGGCGGTGAACTTCGGCGCGGAGCCCGCCATCGCCATGGAGCGCAGGATGCGGCCCGTGGAGTACAGGCCCGAGTTGAGGGAGGACATGGCGGCCGTGAGGACCACCAGGTTCATCACGTCGCCGGCGGCCGGGAGGCCGATCTTCGACAGCACCGTGACGAAGGGGCTCTGGTCGGCCGAGTAGACCGAACCCGGCAGGAGCAGGGCCAGCAGGACGACCGAGCCGACGTAGAAGAGACCGACACGCCACATGATCGAGTTCACCGCGCGCGGGACGACCTTCTCCGGCTCGGCGGTCTCGCCCGCGGCGACACCGACCAGCTCCAGCGCGGCGTACGCGAAGATCACGCCCTGCATGACCAGGACGACCGGCATCACGCCGTGCGGGAAGACGCCGCCGTTGTCGGTGATGACGCTCAGGCCCGGCGTCCCACCGCCGACCTTCTGCTGCGTGGCGAGCAGGAATATGCCGATGAGCATGAAGCCGACGAGCGTCGCGACCTTGATGATCGAGAACCAGAACTCCATCTCGCCGAAGATCTTCACCGAGATCAGGTTCACCACCAGGACCACCGCGAGGGCGACCAGCGCGAGCACCCACTGCGGGATGTCGGTGAACAGGCTCCAGTAGTGCGTGTAGAGCGCGATCGCGGTGATGTCGGCGATGCCGGTGGTCGACCAGTTCAGGAAGTACATCCAGCCGGCGACGTACGCGCCCTTCTCACCGAGGAACTCGCGCGCGTACGACACGAAGGAGCCCGAGGAGGGGCGGTAGAGCACGAGCTCACCGAGGGCCTTGACCACGAAGAAGGCGAAGACGCCGCAGACCAGGTAGGCGATCGCCAGGGCCGGGCCCGCGTTGTGGAGGCGGCCGCCCGCACCCAGGAAGAGCCCGGTGCCGATCGCGCCTCCGATGGCGATCATGTTGACGTGGCGGGGCTTGAGGTCCTTGCTGTAGCCGGCGTCGCCCGCGTCCGCGGGCACCCGGGCCGCGTCACTGCGGGATGCGGCTGCTGCCGTGTTCACGGCGTCCTTGCTCACGGTGGATCCACTCTCTGGTGCTCCCGAGCGGGTCGCGCTCGGCTTCCGGACGTACATAAGGTCCGTGCCCTCGGTAAAGGCACAGACCAAGGGGCCACCTTCCCCCACGCCGCACGGCTCACGCGGTGGCATACGTCACAGAGCGCTACTTCTCACACGACCCTCACTTGAGTCGCCGGAGGTTTCACAGCACTGGTGAGACAGCGATACTGCTGCACATGACGACCGACACCGAGGAGCCGACCCTCACGATCGACGAGCTGGCGGCCCGGGCCGGTGTCACCGTGCGCACGGTCCGCTTCTACGGCACGAAGGGGCTGCTGCCGCCGCCGGTGCTCGGTCCGCGGCGGGTGGGGCACTACGGCCGCGAGCATCTGGCCCGGCTGGCGCTGATCGAGGAGTTGCAGCAGCAGGGCATGACGCTGGCCGGCATCGAGCGCTACCTGCGGCAACTGCCGCCGGACCTCAGCGCGCACGACCTCGCCATCCACCGGGCCGTGGTGGCCTCCTGGGCGCCGGAGACCGTCGAGAGGGTCACGCGGGCGGAGCTGGAGCGGCGGGCCGGACGGCCGCTCGGCGACGAGGACGTCGAGCGGCTCGTCGCCATGGGCGTGGTCCGGCCCGCGGACGGCGGGTACGAGGCCGACCTCGGTCTGCTCCGGCTCGGCGCCGGACTGCTGGACGTGCCGCTCTCCCAGGAGGCGATCTCCACGGCGCGCAACGTCCTCATCGAGCACGCGTGCGCCGCGGCCCGGGAGCTGTCCCACCTCTTCCGCGGGGAGGTGGCGGAGCGTGACGCGCGGGACGTGCGGTCCCTGTCGGCGCACATGCACCCGCTGGTGGTGCAGGCCCTCCTCACCGCGTTTCAGCGGTCGCTGAAGGAAGAGCTGGGCGAGTGGCTCACCGGGCCGTCGGAGTCCGGCGGGTCAGCCGCGGGCTGAGTCGCTGAACCGCTCCCCCTTCTCCGCCTTCTCCACCAGCAGCGCGGGCGGGGCGAAGCGTTCGCCGTACTGCTCGGCGAGTTCCCGCGCACGGGCCACGAAGCCGGGCAGGCCGCCCTCGTAGCCGTTGATGTACTGCAGCACGCCGCCGGTCCAGCCCGGGAAGCCGATGCCGAAGATGGAGCCGATGTTGGCGTCGGCGACGGAGGTCAGCACGCCCTCCTCCAGCAGCCGGACGGTGTCCAGCGCCTCGGAGAACAGCATGCGTTCCTGCATGTCCCGGAACGGGATCCGGTGGCCGGGCTTGGTGTAGTGCTCGCGCAGTCCGGGCCACAGGCCGGTGCGCTTGCCGTCGTCGCCGTAGTCGTAGAAGCCGGCGCCGCCGCTGCGGCCGGTGCGGCCGAACTCGTCGACCATGCGGTCGATGACGGCCTCGGCCGGGTGGGCCGTCCAGGTGCCGCCCGCCTCCTCGACCGCCCGCTTCGACTCGGCCCGGATCTTGCGGGGCAGGGTCAGCGTCAGTTCGTCCATCAGGGACAGCACCTTGGCCGGGTAGCCGGCCTGGGCGGCGGCCTGCTCGACCGAGGCGGGCTCGATGCCCTCGCCGACCATGGCGACGCCCTCGTTGATGAAGTGGCCGATGACGCGGGAGGTGAAGAAGCCGCGCGAGTCGTTGACGACGATCGGCGTCTTGTTGATCTGCCGCACCAGGTCGAAGGCGCGGGCCAGGGCCTCCTCGCCGGTGCGCTCGCCCTTGATGATCTCGACGAGCGGCATCTTGTCGACGGGCGAGAAGAAGTGCAGGCCGATGAAGTCGGCCTGGCGCTCCACGCCTTCGGCGAGGGCGGTGATGGGCAGCGTGGAGGTGTTGGAGCACAGCAGCGCGTCGGGCTCGACCACGTGCTGGATCTCCTGGAACACCTTGTGCTTGAGGGAGGTGTCCTCGAAGACGGCCTCGATGACGGCGTCGCAGCCGGCCAGCTCCTGGACCTCGGCGGTGGGGGTGATGCGGGCGAGCAGCGCGTCGGCCTTCTCCTGGGTCGTGCGGCCCTTGGCGACGGCCTTGGCGCACAGCTTCTCGGAGTAGGCCTTGCCCTTGAGGGCCGCTTCCAGGGAAACGTCCTTCAGGACGACGTCGATGCCGGCGCGGGCGCAGGAGTAGGCGATGCCCGCGCCCATCATGCCGGCGCCGAGTACGGCGGCCTTGCGGACCTTGCGGGGCTCGACGCCCTTGGGGCGGTTCGCGCCGGAGTTGACGGCCTGAAGGTCGAAGAAGAACGCCTGGATCATGTTCTTCGACGTCTGCCCGGCCGCCAGGTCCACGAAGTAGCGGGCCTCGATGATCTGGGCGGTCTCGAAGTCGACCTGGGAGCCCTCGACGGCGGCGGCGAGGATGTTGCGCGGGGCCGGGTAGGGGGCGCCGTTGGTCTGCTTGCGCAGGCTGGCCGGGAAGGCGGGCAGGTTCGCGGCGAACTTGGGGTTGGCCGGTGTGCCGCCCGGGATGCGGTAGCCCGGCTTGTCCCAGGGCTGCTGGGACTCGGGGTTGGCGTCGATGAAGGCGCGGGCCTTGGCGAGCATGTCCTCCCGGCTGTCGGCGACCTCGTCGACGAGGCCGTTCTCCAGGGCGCGGCGGGGGTTGTACTGGGTGCCCTGGAGGAGCACCTTCAGCAGCGCGTCGGCGATGCCGAGCAGGCGGACGGTGCGGACCACGCCGCCACCGCCGGGCAGCAGGCCGAGGGTGACCTCGGGGCAGCCGATCTTGGAGCCGGGCGCGTCGAGCGCGACACGGTGGTGGCAGGCGAGGGCGATCTCGTAACCGCCGCCGAGCGCCGCTCCGTTGAGGGCGGCGACGACCGGCTTGCCGAGGGTCTCGATGCGGCGCAAATTCCGCTTGATCGCCATGCCGCCGTCGAACAGCTCCTGGGCCGTCTCGGGCGTCACGCGGATGAGGTCGCGCAGGTCACCGCCGGCGAAGAACGTCTTCTTGGCGGAGGTGATGATGACGCCCCGGATGGAGTCCTTCTCGGCCTCCAGGCGGTCGGTGACGGCGGCGAGGGAGTCGCGGAACGCCTGGTTCATGGTGTTCGCGGACTGGTTCGGGTCGTCGATGACGAGGGTGACGAGGCCGGTGCGGTCCTGTTCCCAGCGGATGGTGGTGGACTCAGTGCTCATGTGGAGGTGCTCCGTGTGATCCGTCGGGAGGGGGTCAGATGCGCTCGACGATGGTGGCGACGCCCATGCCGCCGCCGACGCACAGCGTGGCGAGGCCGTAGCGCTTGTCCTGGCGCTCCAGTTCGTCGACGAGGGTGCCGAGGATCATCGCGCCGGTGGCGCCGAGGGGGTGGCCGAGCGCGATCGCGCCGCCGTTGACGTTGACCTTGTCCAGGGACAGGCCCATGTCCCGCACGAAGCGCAGGACGACCGCCGCGAACGCCTCGTTGATCTCGACGAGGTCGATGTCGTCGATGGTCAGTCCGGCCTTGGCGAGGGCCTTGCGGGTGGCCGGGGCGGGCCCGGTGAGCATGATGGTCGGCTCGGAGCCGGAGACGGCGGCGGAGACGATCCGCGCGCGAGGGGTGAGGCCGTAGCGCTCGCCGACCTCCTTGGAGCCGATCGCGACGAGCGAGGCGCCGTCGACGATGCCGGAGGAGTTGCCCGCGTGGTGGACGTGGTCGATCTTCTCCACCCAGTGGTACTGCTGGAGCGCCACGGCGTCGAAGCCGCCGAGCTCGCCGATGTCCGCGAAGGACGGCTTCAGCTTGGCGAGGGAGTCGGCCGTCGTGCCGGGACGCGGGAACTCGTCGTGGTCGAGGACGACGAGGCCGCTGCGGTCCTTGACCGGGACGACGGACCTGTCGAAGCGGCCGTCCTTCATCGCGGTGGCGGCCCGCTCCTGGGAGAGGGCGGCGTACTCGTCGACGTCCCTGCGGGAGAAGCCCTCGATGGTGGCGATGAGGTCGGCGCCGATGCCCTGCGGCACGAAGTTGACCTGGAGGTTGGTCATCGGGTCGTTGAACCAGGCGCCGCCGTCGGAGGCCATCGGCACCCGGGACATGGACTCGACACCGCCCGCGAGGACGAGGTCCTCCCAGCCGGAACGGACCTTGGCGGCGGCCAGGTTGACGGCCTCCAGGCCCGAGGCACAGAAGCGGTTCTCCTGCACACCGGCGACCGTGTCGGGCAGGCCCGCGGCGATGGCGGCGATCCGGGCGATGTCGGAGCCCTGGTCGCCGACCGGGCCGACGACACCGAGGACGATGTCGTCCACGGCGGCCGGGTCGAGGTCCGGGAACCGGGCGCGGATCTCGTGGATGAGTCCGACGACCAGGTCGATGGGCTTGGTGCCGTGCAGGGCGCCGTTCGCCTTGCCGCGGCCGCGCGGGGTGCGGATCGCGTCGTACACATACGCTTCGGTGCTCACGAGGAGGCCTTTCACTGAGGGTTGCGGGACGACGGGAACAGCCCGGGGAGGGCCCAGTCCCGGGCGACGTCCGCCGTGTCGGCGCCCGGCCGGGCCGGGCCGGTGCGGACGGAGGTCGGGGTCGCGGAGAAACGGGGGGCCGGGGCGGGCTGGGTTATGCCGCCGTGGTCGGTGAAGGTGCCGCGGGCGGCCAGGTGCGGGTGGTGCGGGGCCTCGCGCAGCGACAGCACGGGCGCCACGCAGGCGTCGGAGCCGTCGAAGACGGCCGTCCACTCGTCCCTCGTCCGCGCTTTGAAGCGAGCGGCGATCTCTTCGCGCAGTTCATCCCAACGGGTGACGTCCTTGCGGGCGTCGGCCCGGTCGTCGACACCGAGGAGGCCGAGGAACTCGGCGTAGAACTGCGGTTCGAGGGCGCCGACGGCCATGTACCGGCCGTCGGCCGTCTCGTAGGTCCCGTAGTAGGGGCAGCCGCCGTCCAGGAGGTTGGCGCCGCGGCGGTCCTGCCAGCCGCCGGCGGCGAGCATGCCGTGGATCATCGTGGTGAGGTGGGCCGTCCCGTCGACGATGGCGGCGTCGACGACCTGGCCGGTGCCGGTCGCGCGGGCGTGGTGGAGGGCCGCGAGGACGCCGACGACGAGGTAGAGGGAGCCGCCCGCGTAGTCACCGAGCAGGTTGGCCGGGGCCGGCGGCGCCTCCTGCGGCCTGCCGATCATGCCGAGGGTGCCCGTGGGGGCGATGTACGCGATGTCGTGCCCGGCGTGCTGGGCGAGCGGGCCGTCCTGGCCCCAGCCGGTCATCCGGCCGTACACGAGACGCGGGTTGCGGGCGTGGCAGGGCTGGGGGCCGACGCCGAGGCGTTCCGCGACGCCTGGGCGGTAGCCCTCGAGCAGGATGTCGGCACGGTCGGCGAGGTCGAGCACCTGTTCCCGGCCGTCGGGTGACTTCAGGTCGACGACCACCGAGCGCTTGTTGCGGTTGGTGACGTCGTACGCCGGGTCGATGCCGAGTCCGGGGCCGCCCGGGCGGTCCACACGCACCACGTCGGCTCCGAGGTCGGCCAGGAGCATGGCGGCGAACGGGCCGGGCCCGATGCCGGCCAGCTCGACGACGCGCACGCCGGAGAGCGGGCCGTGTCCTGGCGTCCTTGCCGTGGTCATCCAGCCCCCAGTGCTGTGACACATCTGATGTAACACCAGCGATGCTAAGAACGTGTTCCATTCGGCACAAGCCCTGAACGAGCAAGCGCTTAGCAATCTGCCGGACGAGGTCAGGTCCCGTCCAGCTCCACTATCAGCCGCTTCGGGGCGACGGCCCGGTAGCTCTCCTCCACCCAGTCGCAGAGCACCTCGGCGGCCGGGGCTCCCTGTTGCTCCAGGGGGACGCTCACCCAGCCCGCCTTGCCCAGGCCGTACCCGGCGGGCTCGGCGCCGGGGCAGGCCAGCGCGTGCGCGTGCGCCGTCTCGTCCTTGAGCTTCACCGTCACCCCCAGGGGGTAACTGCCGTCCTGGACGCCGAGGAAAACGAACACCTTCTTGTTGACCTTCGCGACGGACTCGCCCCAGGGGAACTCCTCGACGGCGTCCGGCAGCCCCAGCGCGAACGCGCGCACTTTCTCCCACTTCTTCAGGGCATTCCTGGGCACGGCCATCGTCGTCCTCCGGGCTCGTCGTCGGGCTCCGCACTCCTCACGCTAGCCTCGGCCACCGACAGCGGCACGGGCTGCACGACCGAGGGGTGTCATGAGCAGGCAAAGCGGGACGGACCGTCCGTACGACATCGTGCTCTTCGGAGCGACCAGTTTCGCCGGGGCGCTCACGGCGGAGTATCTGGCCGCCCACGCGCCCGAGGGGCTGCGCTGGGCAATCGCGGGCCGCAGCGCGCAGAAGCTGGAGCGGCTGCGGGAGCGGCTGCCCGCCGACGCGGAGATCGGCGTGCTGCGGGCGGACGTCTCCGACCCGGCCTCGCTGCGCGACCTCGCGGAGCACGCGCGCGTGGTGGCCACGACGGTCGGACCGTACGTGACGTACGGGGAGGAACTCGTCGCCGCGTGCGCGGACGCGGGGACCGACTACCTGGACCTGTGCGGCGAGCCCGAGTTCGTGGACCTGATGTACGTCCGGCACGACGCACGCGCGCGGGAGACCGGAGCGCGGCTGGTGCACGCCGCCGGGTTCGACTCGATCCCGCACGACCTGGGCGTGTACTTCACCGTGCAGCAGCTGCCGGAGGACGTGCCGCTGTCCGTGGAGGGCTTCGTGACCGCGGACGCGGCGTTCTCGGGCGGGACCTTCGCCTCCGCGCTCGGCCAGTTCGCCCGGCAGCGGGAGATGGCGGCGGCCGCCCGTGACCGGCGGCGGCACGAGCCGCGGCTGGTGGGCCGGCGGGCATCGGCGCCGTTGGGGGGCCCACGGTTCGCCAAGGAGGTCGGCGCGTGGGCGCTGCCGATGCCGACCATCGACCCGCAGATCGTGCGGCGCTCGGCGTCGGCCCTCGACCGGTACGGGCCCGACTTCCGCTACCGGCAATACGCGGCCGTCCGGCACCTGCCGGTCGCTGTGGGCGGGGTCGCGGCGGTCGGGGCCCTGGTCGCGGCGGCGCAGGTGCCGCCCGCGCGGCGCTGGTTGTCGGACCGGCTCAAGCCCGGGGACGGACCGAGCCCCGAGAAGCGGGCGAAGAGCTGGTTCTCCGTGCGCTTCGTGGGCGAAGGCGGCGGCAAGCGGGTGCGCACGGAGGTCTCGGGCGGCGATCCCGGCTACGACGAGACGGCCAAGATGTTCGCCGAGTCGGCGCTGTGCCTGGCCTTCGACGACCTTCCGAAGACGGCGGGTCAGGTCACCACGGCCGTGGCGATGGGAGACGCGCTGATCGGCCGGCTGCGCGCGGCGGGCATCCGCTTCCGCGTCGCGTCGGCCCGCTGAGGTCCCGCCGGGGGCCTACAGCGGCCACTCGGCGAGGGTGTAGATCATCCCGGCGATCCAGCCGAGCCCGGCCAGGACGGCGAGGATCAGCCCTATGGTGACGGCCCGCTCGACGGTCTGGGTCGGGGCGGCAACAGGCTTGGGTGCGCGGTGCGTCGTCATGCGTCCCAGCCTGTCGGCGGGCGGGGTGGGCGGGCATCCGTACAGCTACTCAGAGCCGGTACTCAGATCGCGCCGCCCCCGCCCCGCCCCGGCCGATCCCCCGACTTGAGGCTTTGCGCACTCCGGCCTCGGCGGAAGCTCCAGAAGTGCCAACAAGGACTTCAATGAAACCATTGAAGGCATGAAGTTCCTTCTCGAAGTCACCATGGACGACGCGGCGTTGGCGAAGGACCCGGCCGGCGAGCTGGGCCGGATCCTCAGGTACTGGGGCGGCAATCTCCGGCACTACGAGCTCCGCCCCGGGGACGGGTCGGCCATCCACGACTCGGAGTACCGGGAGGTGGGCCGCTGGCACGTGGCCGATCAGACGGAGTAGGTCTCCCGGAGCGCCTTGCGGCACAGCGCGTCCGCCCTGCGGGTGGTTTCCGGGAGGCGGTAGGCGGGGGTCAGGGCGAGGGTGTGTGCGCAGGCGTGGTCCAGCGTCACGCGGTGGCCGACGGAGACGAAGACCGGCTTGACCCCGTCCCGGGTGCGCAGCGCCCGGCCGACCTCCTCGGAGCCGGCGAGGAGCGCGGAGGTGCTGCCGCGCGGGGTGTCCGGGTCGTCGTAGGTGAAGGTGAACGGGTTCTTGGCGACGCCGATCGTGGGCAGGCCGGTCAGGACGCCGAGGTGGCCGGCGAGGCCGAAGCGGCGGGGGTGGGCGAGGCCGTAGCCGTCGCAGACGACCAGGCCGGGGTCGCACGGGAGGGCGTCGAGGGCGGCCAGGACCGTGGGGATCTCGCGGAAGGCGAGCAGCCCGGGTACGTAAGGGAAGGAGATCCGGCCCACCGCGGTGGCCTCGGCGACGACTTCGAGGCTCGCCGCGTCCAGGACGACCGCGGCCGCCGCGACGACGTCCCGTTCGTCGTCGTAGGCGACGTCGACACCTGTCACACGGCCGGTCCCGGGCGGCGGGCCCGGCTCGTCGAGGATCACCCGCTCGCGCAGGGCGTCCTGGACCGCGCGGGCCTGCTCCTCGGTCGTGGGCCAGTCGTCGGGGATGCGTACGGTCGTCATGGTGGCCCGAGCCTACGGGCACCCCGGGGGCCGGACGGATACCCGGGGTAGTCTCCCCGTCATGTTCGTGCTGGAACTGACGTACACCGCCCCGCTGGAAGCCGTCGACGCCGTGCTGGAGGAGCATGTGGTCTGGCTCGACGAGCAGTACCGGCAGGGGGTGTTCCTGGCGTCCGGGCGCAAGAATCCCCGCGACGGCGGGGTGATCATCGCCGTCGCGGGGGATCGCGCGCGGATCGAGGAGATCACCGCGGAGGACCCGTTCGTCACCGCGGGCGTGTGCGCGTACCGCGTCACCGAGTTCACGGCGACGAAGACGGCGCCCGCTCTGGAGGCCTACCGGGAGACCCTCTGAGGCATCCGCCTCACTTGCCCAGTGCGCGCTGCAACTGGCTCTTGTTCATGCTGGAACGGCCTTCGACGCCCTTGCGCTTGGCCTCCTGGTACAGCTGGTCGTAGGTGGGGCCCTGGGAGCCCTGCCCCGACCGCTGGCCGCCCCGCTTGCCTGAGGACATGTCCTTCGTGGAGGTGCGGCTGGCGGTCTTGGACTCGCCGGAGCGGGCGCGTTCCTTGTTCACCGTCCGCGCGGCGATCTCCTTGGCGCGGCCGGTGCTTTCGCCCCGGTCCTTCGCACTTTCCTTGATGTGCTCGTACTGGCGCTCCCGCTTGGAGCTCGAACCGCGTGGCATTCCCGCTCACTTCCTTTCCCGATCAGTGAACGAGTACCCACCCTGCCAACGATCAGGGCACCCCGCATGCTCAGTGCTCCAGGCGGGCCACCCGGCCCTTCTCGCCGGCGGCCCAGCACCCGTGGTCCCGGGTGCAGTCGACGGTGTCGTAGGAGCCGGTGTCGACGGTCCGCCAGGTGCGGCCCGCGTCCGTGGTGAGGTCGGTGCCGGTGGGACCGACGGCGAGGGCGGCGGTGCGGCTGTGCGGGAGCCAGGCGACGCCGGAGCGGTAGGCGGGCGGGGGTGTGGCGGCCGGGCGCCAGGTGCGGCCCCTGTCGGAGGAGCGGGCGGCGGCCTGCGGTGAGGGCTGGTCGGGGCGGAAGTCGCCGCCGACGGCGAGACCGTGGGTGCGGTCGCGGAAGGCGAGCGCGAAGACGCCCCGGGCGGGGTCGCCCGCCGGCAGGGGCGAGTCGGTGGCCGTCCAGGTGCGTCCGCGGTCGGCGGAGTGCAGGACCCGCGCGCGTGCCGCCCCGCCGGTGGCCAGCCAGACGTCGCTCGTCCCGGAGGTCACCAGGCACTGGCCGCTCGCCGCGAACCCGGCCTCGCCCTCCTGCGCGGCCGGCATGCCCCCGTCCGGCAGCACCTTCCAGGTACGGCCGCCGTCGCCGGTCGACAGGAGGCGGAACTTCCCGTCCACCGGGTCGCTCATCGCCAGGCCGTGGCGGCGGTCGAAGAAGGCCAGGCAGTCGTAGAACGCCTTCGGGTCGGTGTTGCGGAAGGACTCCGTCCAGGTCGCTCCGCCGTCGTCGGTGCGGTAGACCCGGGACGCCTCGCCCTCGCCGATGGCCAGCACCACGGCCCGGCGGGCGTCGAACGCCTCGACGTCCCTGAACTGCAACTCCCCCGCGCCGGGCGGCGAGACGTTCCGCCAGCTCTCCCCGCCGTCGGTGGTGCGCAGCACGGTGCCGCCGGTGCCGGCGACCCAGGCGGTGTTCCGGCTGACGGCGGCCAGGCCCCGGAAGCGTGCCTGCGGGGTGCCGGTGTCCTTGAGTTCCCAGTGCGGCGGCCGGTGCTCCGGCTCGTGCGCCTGCGCCGGTACGGCGGTCAGGGCTGCCAGTGCCGCCGCGCAGGCCGCCATCGCGGTCGCCCTGCCTCGTGTTCGTCCCGTCCGTCGCGTGCTCCCCATGCGCCTCATGGCGGGGGAAGCTAGCCCACCGCCCGGGTGCCGTCCAGATGGCCTCGCCGGTGCTGCGGGTGGTGCGGTGGGCACCACAAGTGCCTTGGGGGGCACACAAGGAGAGTCACGTCACTCTGGTGCATGAACGCGGTGACAGAGGTCACTCGCATTTCGTGTGCACGGATTGGCTGATTCCGTCGTCTCTTCCAGTGCCCGGCCTCATCCGCCCGGAAGTGTCCGTCCAGCCGTCACAAGGGAGCAAGGCGTTGTCCATCGTCATCGAGCAGCCCGTGGAGGCCCGCCTCGTCGCCGCCGCGCCGCGTATGCCGAGCATTCCCGCGACGCTGCACTACGACCGGCGTGACCCTTTCGCGGTCCGCATGACTTTCCCCGCCCCGGCCACGCTGGAGGGCGTCGAGGTCTGCTGGACCTTCTCCCGCGAGCTGCTCGCCGCGGGCCAGAAGAGCGCCGAGGGGCACGGCGACGTGCGCGTGCGCCCCTACGGCTACGACCGCACGGTGCTGGAGTTCCACGCCCCCGAGGGCACGGCCGTGGTCCACGTCCGCTCCAGCGAGATACGCCGGTTCCTCGAGGCCACGAGCGAACTCGTGCCGGTCGGTCTGGAGCACCTCCAGCTGGATCTGGACCACGGTCTCGCCGAGCTGATGCGGGACGCGTGCTGAGCTGACGCCACTGCCCTGAAGGCGTGGGAGGTGCCCCCACCCCGGCGCCGCTCAGGAAGGTGTCGGTCCGGGCGTTGACGAACAGCGGCACACCCGTCGCGTCGGCCGCCTCACGTGCGGCGGCGATCCGCTCCGTCTGCTCGGCGACGTCCCGCGGCGGCCCGCCGGTTCCCGCTCTGTACAGCGCGTCCTCGATGTTCCCCCCCTACCGCCCCCGCGGTGACGACCGCCAGGACCGTACCGGCGACGCCCTCGGCGTCCTCGGCGTGGCCGCTCTGCACCCGCCGGCCCGGTCGCTCTGGTTCGTCATGCGGGCGACTGGACCAGCGGGAGGGCGTGCGGGTCCGGCAGGAATCCGACAGGGTAGCCGGCCGGGCCAGGCCTGCACCCGGGCCCGGCGGGCGTCAGGGCGAGGTCACCGCCGCTGCCCCGGCCGCCGGCGCCGTGCTCAGCTCGCGCATGATCCCGCGCAGCCCGGGCGTCGCCGACCCGGCCCGTTCGGTCAGTTCCTCGATGCGCCGGCCGGGAGTGCTCTCGCCGAAGAGGCCGGCCGCGGCGGCGAGGACGGCGAGCGCGGCGTCCCGCTCGGAGATCTCGGCGACCGGCAGCGTCCCGCGCAGGGCCGTCCGGGTCTCCTCCCGCAGCACGTCAACGACTGCTGTGCGCTCCAGTGCGTACTCCACGGACGGGAACACGCCCAGGACCCGTCTCTTCTCCGCCCGCAGATACCCCTCGGCCACCAGCTGCTCCCGTACGGCGTCGAGGGTCACCCGCGCCCGCAGCGTCACCCATGTCCGCCAGGGGTGCGGGCACGACTCGCGGACGAGTTCGAGCAGCCCGTCGAGGACCGCGTCGCCCGTGCTCGTATCCAGGTCGGTCGGTGTGGCGATGCCGTCCTCGTCGGTCAGCAGGCCGCGACGGGCCAGCTCGACGAGGGCACCGGCCCGCACCAGGTCGGGCCGCAGGGCGGTGCGGCCGGCCGCAGGTCGTGCGGCGTCCCAGGCCAGCAGGCAGAGCCGGGCCGGCACGAGAGCGGGCCGTGCGTCACGGGAGGCCTCCTCGGAGCAGGAAGATCGGGTCGCGCGTTAATGCGTTGACAGGCTCACAGTGCGTTCGTACGGTGTACAACGTCCTGTTGCCGCCGATTGGAGAAGGACGTTGCTCGTCTGAGGTCCTGAGACACCGCGTCACATCCCTCTGTGATGTGCGCTGCGTGCGACCTCGGCGTTCGAGCCGTCCTCCCGGTGCAGGGCATTTTTCATGTCCGTGACGTGCCCATGGAGCCTCCTCCCCTGGTCGCAGGTGTCTCGACACGCGTTTGCCCCTGACCGCTTCAAGCAACCGCGAGTGAGGCCCCATGTCCACTTCCATCACCATTACGTCCCTTGCGTTCGCCTGGCCCGACGGCACCCCCGTCTTCGAGGGCCTGGACGTCGCGTTCGGCCCCGGCCGAACCGGCCTGGTCGGCGTCAACGGGTCCGGAAAATCGACCCTGTTGAAGCTGATCGCCGGTGAACTCGCACCGGCCGACGGCACCGTCCGCGTGGCCGGCGAGGTCGGCTACCTCCCGCAGAACGTCACGCTCGACACCACCCTGCGCGTCGACGAGGCCCTCGGCATCGCCGCACAGCGCGCCGCCCTGCACGCCATCGAGTCGGGCGACGTGTCCGAGGCGCACTTCGAGACCGTCGGCGACGACTGGGACGTCGAGGAACGCGCCCTCGCCACGCTCGGCGAACTCGGCCTGGGCCACGTCGAACTGGACCGCACCATCGGCGAGGTGTCCGGCGGCGAGTCCGTCCTGCTGCGCCTGGCCGCACTGCTGCTGCGCCGGCCCGACGTGCTGCTGCTGGACGAGCCGACCAACAACCTCGACCTGTACGCCCGCAGGCGGCTGTACGCGGCCGTCCAGGCCTGGCCGGGGGTGATGGTCGTCGTCAGCCACGACCGCGAACTGCTGGACCTCGTCGACCAGATCGCCGATCTGCGTTCCGGCCAGATCACCTGGTACGGCGGTAACTACTCGGCCTACGAGGAGGCACTGGAGATCGAACAGGAGGCGGCGGAGCGCATGGTGCGCGTCGCCGAGTCCGACTTCCGCAAGCAGAAGCGCGAACTGGCCGACGCCCAGGTCAAGCTGGCCCGCCGCAAGCGGTACGGGCAGAAGATGTGGGACCAGAAGCGCGAGCCGAAGATCGTCATGGGGGCGCGCAAGCGTGCGGCGCAGGAGTCCGCGGGCAAGCACCGGATCATGCACGAGGAGCGGCTCGCCGAGGCCCGGGAGCGGCTCGACGAGGCGGTGGAGGCCGTACGGGACGACGACGAGATCCGCGTCGACCTGCCCTACACGGCCGTGCCGCCGGGGCGGACCGTGCTCACCCTCCAGGATCTCGGGCTCCGGTACGGCGCCCGGGTGAAGGGCGGTTTCGAGCTGCGCGGGCCCGAGCGCGTCGCGTTGATCGGGCGCAACGGCGCGGGCAAGACGACGCTGCTGCGCACGATCACCGGGGAGCTCGCCCCGGAGTCGGGCGAGTTGCGGACGCACGTCCCGCTGCGGTTCCTGCCGCAGCGGCTCGACGTCCTCGACGGGGAGCTGTCCGTCGCCGAGAACGTGGCCCGGTTCGCTCCGGGCGCCACCAACAACCGGGTCCGGGCGCGGCTGGCGCGCTTCCTGTTCCGGGGCGCCCGCGCCGACCAGAAGGCGGCAACCCTGTCCGGCGGCGAACGCTTCCGGGCCGCGCTGGCCGCGCTGATGCTGGCCGAGCCCGCGCCGCAGCTGCTCATGCTGGACGAGCCGACCAACAACCTGGACATGGCGAGCGTCCGGCAGCTCACCACGGCCCTGGAGTCGTACGAGGGAGCGCTGGTCGTGGCCAGCCACGACCTGCCGTTCCTGGAGTCGATCGGCATCACGCGCTGGCTGCTGCTGGAGGAAGGAGAACTGAAGGAAATCACGCCAGAGGCTGTCGGGATTTCCTCCTAGCGTCGGTGGCATGACCGACTTCGCGCACGATGCCATCACCCTGACCGGAGCACGCGAGAACAACCTCAAGGACGTCACCCTCCGCATCCCGAAAGGCCGGCTGACCGTGTTCACCGGCGTTTCGGGATCGGGGAAGTCGTCCGTCGTCTTCGACACGATCGCGGTGGAGTCGCAGCGCCAGCTGAACGAGACCTACCCCTGGTTCGTCCGCAACCGGCTGCCCAAGTTCGAGCGGCCGCGCGCGGAGGGCCTGGAGGACCTCACCCCCGCGATCGTCGTCGATCAGCGGCAGGTCGGCGGCCACTCCAGGTCGACCGTCGGCACCATGACGGACGTCTACTCGGTGATCCGGGTGCTGTTCTCCCGGCACGGCACGCCGAGCGCCGGGCCGGCGACGGCGTACTCGTTCAACGACCCGTCGGGCATGTGCCCCGAGTGCGACGGCCTCGGCCGGACGGTGCGACCCGACTGGGACCGGTTCCTGGACCCGGACCGCTCCCTCGCGGACGGGGCGGTCCGCTTCCCGCCGTTCGCCGCCGGCACCTGGCAGGGGCAGGCGTACACCAACAGCACCGACCTCGACCCGCACAAGCCGGTGGGACGATTCACCGCCGCCGAACGCGAGTTCCTGATGCGCGGGCGGCCGGGGAGCAAGGTCACCGTCAGCGGCAGCGGCGGCACCTGGACCACCGAGTACGAGGGGCTGGCCGTCCGCTTCGAGCGGCTGTACCTGAAGCGGGACCTGTCGGCCATGAGCCAGAGGACCCGGGACCTGGTCCGCGCGTTCCTGGTGGAGGGCCCCTGCCCGGTGTGCCGTGGGGCACGTCTGAACGCCGCGGCGCTCGCGACCCGCGTCAACGGCCGGACGATCTCGGACTGCACCCGCATGCAGGTCACGGATCTGATCACCGTACTGAAGGAGATCGACGACCCGGTGGCCCGGCCGATCGCCTCGGCCGCCGTGGCCGCGCTGGAGCGCATCGAGGCGATCGGCCTCGGCTATCTGAGCCTCGACCGGGAGACCGCCACGCTCAGCGGCGGGGAGGGGCAGCGGCTGAAGACGGTGCGGCACCTCGGCTCCAGCCTGACCGGCATGACCTACATCTTCGACGAGCCGAGCGTCGGCCTGCACCCGCGAGACGTGGGCCGCCTCGGCGACCTGCTGCTGCGGCTGCGCGACAAGGGCAACACCGTGCTGGTCGTCGAACACGACCCGGACGTCATCGCGCTGGCCGATCACGTCGTCGACATGGGGCCGGGCGCCGGTGCCGGGGGCGGCACGGTGGTGTTCGAGGGGACGCCGAAGGAGCTGGCGGCCTCCGGCACGCTCACCGGGCGGTGTCTGCGCCGCGGTACGGCGGTCAAGGGCGAGGTGCGGGAGCCCGTCGGCGAGCTGTGGGTCAAGGGTGCCGGCCGGCACAACCTGCGGGACGTGACCGTACGGTTCCCGGCCGGTGTGCTCACGGCGGTGACCGGGGTCGCCGGGTCGGGGAAGAGCACCCTGGTCGGGGAGTTCACCGCCGCGCACGACGAGTCCGTGGTCGTCGACCAGTCGTCGATCGGCATCTCGGGCCGGTCCACCCCGGCGACCTACCTGGGGATCATGGACACGGTCCGCAAGATCTTCGCCCGCGAGACGGGGGCCGAGGCTGGTCTCTTCAGCTTCAACTCCGGCGGGGCGTGCGGAACCTGCGAGGGCCGGGGCCTCATCTACACCGACCTGGCCTTCATGGACCCGGTGACGACGAGCTGCCACGCCTGCGGGGGGCGGCGCTTCAAGGAGGAGGTGCTGCGGCTGACCGTGCGGGGGCATTCCATCGCTGACGTCCTGGAGATGACGGCCGAGCAGGCGCTGGGCTTCTTCGACGACACGGGCGTACGGCGACGGCTGCGCGCCCTGCGGGACGTCGGCCTCACGTATCTGACGCTCGGCCAGCCGCTCTCCACGCTCTCGGGCGGTGAGCGGCAGCGCATCAAGCTGGCCACGCGGCTGCACCGGACCGGGGCGGTCTACGTGCTCGACGAACCGACGACCGGCCTGCACATGGCGGACGTCGAGGGGCTCGTCGCCCTGCTGGACCGGCTGGTCGACTCGGGCAACACGGTCGTGGTGGTCGAGCACAACCTGGACGTCGTCGCCCGGGCGGACTGGGTGATCGACCTCGGCCCGGACGGCGGCCGGGACGGTGGCGAGATCGTCTTCGAGGGGACGCCCCGGCAGCTGCTGGAGGCCGAGGGGTCGTTCACCGGGGAGCATCTGCGGCGGGCGGTGCGGCACCGCCGGTGAGCCGGGGCCCACGCCGGTAGTCCATGAGCGGTCAGGGGGTCGGACCGATCGTCAACGCGCGGTCCGGGCGTTGAACCGATGGGGTGGTTTGACCCGACTCCGGCCGATCATGCGTGTGGGGCCCGCGAACACTGGAGGGGGTGGCGCGGGCCACCGGGGAGGGGGAACGGCATGGCCGACGGCACGGTACTGGTGGCGGTGGCGGAGCATCCGGACGACGGGGGCGTCGGCGCGGAGCAGTTGACGTGCATCGCCGAGGGAATCCGGGCGCGCGGCTTACAGGTCCGGTGGGTGGTGAGCGCCGCCGACGCCGAGGCGGTGCTGCGGACCGAGGCCGGGCTGGCCGCAGCGGTGGTCGCCTGGGACCTGCCGTCCGGGGCGGCGGGCGGAGCCGGGGGCTGGGGCGGAGCCCTCGCCGGGGCCGAGGGCGGGGGCGAGGCGGGAGCCGGGGGCGCGGGCGAAGCGGGAGCCGGGGGCGGGCCGGGTGGTGCGACGGTGCTGCGCCGGATCGGGCGCCGGTTCCAGAACCTGCCGGTGTTCCTGGTCATGGCGGACGAGGGGCTGCGCGAGCTGCCGCTGTGGGTGTCGCAGTCGGTGGTGGGCTATGTGTGGCCGCTGGAGGACACGCCGGCCTTCATCGCCGGGCGGATCAGCACCGCCGCTCGCGCCTACCAGGACGCGCTGCTCCCGCCGTTCTTCAAGGCGCTGCGGCGCTTCGACGACGCGCACGAGTACTCGTGGCACACTCCCGCGCACTCCGGGGGTGTCGCCTTCCTCAAGTCACCCGTGGGCCGGGCGTTCCACGCGTACTTCGGGGAGCGGCTGCTGCGCAGCGACCTGTCGATCTCGGTGGAGGAGCTCGGCTCGCTGTTCGAGCACACCGGGCCGATCGGCGAGGCGGAGCGCAACGCCGCGCGGGTCTTCGGCTCCGCGCACACCTACTTCGTCCTGCACGGCGACTCCACCTGCAACCGCCTGGTCGGCCACTTCAGCGTGACCCGCGACGAGATCGCCCTGGTCGACCGCAACTGCCACAAGTCCGTCCTGCACGGCCTGGTCGTCTCCGGTGCGCGCCCGGTGTACCTGGTCCCCACCCGCAACGGCTACGGCCTCGCCGGCCCGTTGCCGCCCGCCGAGATCGCGGCGGACTCGGTGGCCGCGCGGATCGCCGCGAATCCGCTGACGTCGGACGCCGTCTCCTCGCGCGCCCAGTACGCGGTGTTCACCAACTCCACCTACGACGGGTTGTGTTACGACGCGGTGGCGGCGGCCCGGGCGTTCGCCACGGCCACGCCCCGGCTGCACTTCGACGAGGCGTGGTTCGCCTACGCCCGCTTCCATCCGCTCTACGCCGGCCGCTACGGCATGTCGGTGGACGAGGAGGCCTTCCCCGGCCCCGACCGGCCGACGGTCTTCGCGACCCAGTCCACCCACAAACTGCTGGCAGCCCTGTCGCAGGCAGCCATGGTGCACGTCAGGCCGGCCCCGCGGGCACCGGTCGAGCACGACCGGTTCAACGAGGCACTGATGATGCACGGGACCACGTCACCGCTGTACCCGATGATCGCCTCGCTGGACGTGGCGACGGCCATGATGGACGGCCCGCAGGGACAGTGGCTGGTCGACGAGGCGGTGACCGAGGCGATCCGGTTCCGCCAGGAGATGGTGCGGATCGGGCGGCGGATCGAGGCGGCGGGTGACCGGCCGCCGTGGTTCTTCGGCGTGTGGCAGCCGGGCGAGGTGACGGACCCCGCGAGCGGGGAACGACTGCCCTTCGACGAGGCACCGGCCGACCTGCTGCGCACCGAGCCGTCCTGCTGGCACCTCGCGCCCGGCGCGGACTGGCACGGTTTCCCCGGGCTGACCGACGGCTACTGCATGCTCGACCCGATCAAGGTCACCCTGACCTGCCCGGGGCTCGACGCGACCGGGGAGATGTCCGACCGGGGCATCCCGGCCCGGGTGCTCACCGCCTATCTGACGACGCGTGGCATCGTCGTCGAGAAGACCGACAGCTACACCACGCTGGTGCTGTTCTCCATGGGCATCACCAAGGGCAAGTGGGGCACCCTGCTGGACGCCCTCATGGACTTCAAGGACCTCTACGACGGTGACGCCCCGCTCGACCGGGTGCTGCCCGCGCTGGTGACGGAGCACCCGCGGCGCTACACCGGGCTGACGCTGCGCGACCTGTGCCAGGAGATGCACGACCATCTGCGCGCGGCCCGCCTGGTCGAACTGCTCGACAGCGCCTTCCAGCACCTGCCCGAGCCGGTCGCCCCGCCCCAGCTGTGCTACCAGCGCCTGATCCGCGGCGGCACGGAACGGATCCGCCTGACGGACGCACCGGGGCGGGTCGCCGCGGCGATGGTCACGGTGACCCCGCCCGGCATCCCGGTTCTCATGCCGGGCGAGAGCACCGGCGAGGCGGACGGCCCCCTCCTGCGCTACCTCGGCGCCCTGGAGTCCTTCGACCGCCACTTCCCCGGCTTCGGCAGCGAGACCCACGGGGTGACCCGCGACCCCGACACGGGCGACTACCTGATCGAGTGCCTGCGTCCGGACGAGCAGGAGAAGACCGCCGCCGGCGCGGTGACACCGGCACAGCGGCGCGGGTTGGAAGGGGCCGGGTCGGTGGGCTGAGCCGAGGAACGCGGTCGGAACGCCGGGCGGCGAGGGCTGGGGCCGAGTCGGTGGGCTGAGCCGAGGAACGCGGCCGGGGCGCCGGGCGGGGCGTGGGCTGGAAGGGGCCGGGTCGGTCGGCTGAGCCGAGGAACGCGGCCGGGGCGCCGGGCGGGGCGTGGGCTGGAAGGGGCCGGGTCGGTGGGCTGAGTTGGAGGGGGCGCTCGACGGGTACCCGGCGGGCGGTGGCTCGGCCCCTCCACCAGCTCCGCCCCTCCCGGGGCTGTCCTCGCCCTCGTTCGCCCTGCATGATGGTCGGCCGACGCCCGATGGGTTCCGGTCGATCCCGGAGGCTCCGTCGGTGCGGTCCCGACCGTCCCATCCGATACGGAGTCCCGCTCGTGCCCAGCAAGAAGGCCCTCGTCCGCCGCCCCAGCCCGCGTCTGGCCGAAGGGCTGGTGACGCACATCGAGCGGGAGAAGGTCGACGCCGACCTCGCCGTCGAGCAGTGGGAGGCGTACGTCGAGGCCCTGCGCACGCACGGCTGGGAGACCATCGAGGTGGACCCGGCCGACGACTGCCCCGACTCGGTGTTCGTCGAGGACACGGTCGTGATGTACAAGAACGTGGCCCTGATCGCGCGCCCGGGCGCCGACTCCCGGCGGGAGGAGACCGCCGGGGTGGAGGAGGCCGTGGCCGGTCTGGGCTGCTCGGTGAACTGGATCTGGGAGCCGGGCACCCTGGAGGGCGGAGACGTCCTGAAGATCGGCGACACGGTCTACGTGGGCAGGGGCGGCCGTACCAACGCCGACGGCGTCCGGCAGCTGCGCGCCGCGTTCGAGCCGCTCGGCGCGCGGGTCGTCTCCGCGCCGGTGAGCAAGGTGCTGCACCTGAAGTCGGCGGTCACGGCGCTGCCCGACGGCACGGTCATCGGGCACATCCCGAAGATGGACACGCCGTCGCTGTTCGCGCGCTTCCTGCCGGTCCCGGAGGAGGCGGGGTCGCACGTGGTCCTGCTCGGCGGCGACAAACTGCTGATGGCGGCGAGCGCGCCGAAGACCGCCGAGCTGTTCGCCGACCTCGGGTACGAACCGGTCGTCGTGGACATCAGCGAGTTCGAGAAGCTCGAGGGATGTGTGACGTGCCTCTCGGTGCGGCTGCGGGAGCTGTACGTCTGAGCGGCCCGCGTGTCCCGTCGACCTGCGGGTCCGGGGAGCTGACGCATCGCCGGGCGACCCCGCTGATCAGCGGCCTTTACAGCACCCTTAGCCTACGGCTTCGTAACCTACGGATACGTAGCCTACGATGCCGTAGGTTTACTGCTCACCGCTCGTACGCTTGTCCCCCTGGAGAGTCCATGACGATCACCACTCCCCACCTCGGCAGCCCGGCCGGCGCCTGGACCGACGCTCAGCTGCTGTACGCCCTGGAGGAAGTGGTCGAGAAGGAGCTCAACCGGCATCTGAAGGTCGCCAAGGACTGGATGCCGCACGAGTACGTGCCGTGGACCGACGGTCGCAACTTCCCCGGTGTCTTCGAGGACGGCGAGGCCTGGGAGAAGGAGCAGTCCAAGGTCACCGAGATCGGACGCATCGCGCTCGTCGTCAACCTTCTCACCGAGGACAACCTGCCCAGCTACCACCACGAGATCGCCTCGCTGTTCGGCCGCGACGGCGCCTGGGGCACCTGGGTGCACCGCTGGACCGCGGAGGAGGGCCGGCACGGCATCGTGATGCGCGACTACCTGCTCACCTCGCGCGCGGTGGACCCGGACAAGCTGGAGGAGTTCCGGATGTCCCACATGAGCGAGGGCTTCGAGTCGGACAACCGGCACTCGATGCTGCACTCGGTCGCCTACGTGGCCTTCCAGGAGCTCGCGACCCGCGTCTCGCACCGCAACACCGGCCACCAGTCCGGGGACCCGGTCTGCGACCGCATGCTGGCGCGCATCGCCACCGACGAGAACCTGCACATGGTCTTCTACCGGAACCTGCTGAAGGCTGCCTTCGAGCTGGCGCCCGACCTGACGATGATGGCGGTGCGCGACGTCATCGTGAACTTCCGGATGCCCGGCCACGGCATGCCCGGCTTCGAGCGGGCCGCCGCGCAGATGGCGATCGGCGAGATCTACAACATGCGCATCCACCACGACGACGTGCTCCAGCCGGTGCTGCGCTTCCTGAAGATCATGGAGATCGACGGGCTGGGCCCCGAGGGCCGCAAGGCGCAGGAGGAGCTCGGCCTGTTCATGGGCGGTCTGGACTCCGAGGCGTCGAAGTTCGACGAGAAGCTGGCCGCCCGCAAGGCGCGCATGGCCGCCCGGGCCGGCGCCTGACGCCGGCCCGCACGGCACACGAGGCCCCGGCCGCCACGAGCGGCCGGGGCCTCGTGCGATACCGGCGGCGGACAGTGCGGGACCGGGAGGCCCCCGCCTCGGTGGCGGCTACCGCGGCACCCGCCGCAGCTCCAGCCGCTCCTTCTCCGAAAGACCTCCCCAGACGCCGAAGCGCTCGTCGTGCTCCAGCGCGTACGCCAGGCAGGCCTCGCGGATCGGGCACATACCGCAGATCCGTTTCGCCTCCCGCACCGAACTGCCCGGCTCGGGGAAGAAGAAGTCCGCCCCCGTCTGCGCGCACAACGCCTCTTGCTGCCATTCGAGTTCGGGCGGGGTGATGGTGTCGGTGTGCATGACCGAGAGCGTCGCGGGCGGCGAAAAACGTTCGATCAACGCGGGATCAACACCGCGTTCAGGCCCCCGGCCGCTCGATGATCGCCCGCCGGACAGGAAGACGCACGGCGGCGCGCGCGAACACCGGGGGCCACACCTCGGCGGCGCTCCGGCGGCGGTCGTCACCGGGCGGTGCGAGACTCGGCAGTGCAGAGAACGGGCCCCTGCGCGAGGAGGGCGACGATGCTCACCACCCGTTATGTCACCGGCGCTCCGAACTGGATCGATCTCGGCACCCCCGACATCGACGGCGCCGCCGCCTTCTACGGCGGACTGTTCGGCTGGCGGTTCCAGCCGGGCGGCCCGGAGGTCGGAGGGTACGGCCTGTTCCAGCTCGGCGGCAGGACGGCCGCCGGGGGCATGCAGACCACGCCGGGGCAGGGCCCACCGTCCTGGACGGTGTACTTCCAGGCGCCGGACGCCGACGCCACGGCGCGGGCTGCCGAGCAGGCGCACGGTGCCGTGACGGTGCAGCCGATGGACGTCCAGGACCTGGGACGGATGGCGATCCTCGCCGACCAGGCCGGGGTGACCTTCGGGCTGTGGCAGCCGGGACGCAACAAGGGCCTGGAGGTCGTCCAGGAGCACGGCTCGCTGTGCTGGGTGGAGCTGTACACGGCGGACGTCCCGGCCGCGGCGGCCTTCTACCACTCCGTGCTGGGTCTGGAGACCTTCGGCGCCGACTTCGCCGGCGGCACGTACACCACGTTCAACCCGGCCGGACAGAGTGAGGACGCCATGTTCGGCGGTGTCGTGCCCCTCGCCGAGGACCCGGCGGAGAACGAGGCGTACTGGCTGCCGTACTTCGAGGTCGCCGACACGGACGCCATCGTCGCCAGGGCCGAGGAGCTGGGCGGTACGGTCCGCCTCCCGGCCACGGACCTGCCGTCCGTCGGCCGCCTCGCCAAACTCGCCGACCCCTACGGCGCCCGCTTCGCGGTGATCCGCAGCGAACCACGGCAGGGCTGAGGCGGACCGGGGCAGGCCTGCCGGATCGCCCCGCCGGCGTGGGCCGGTCCTACGCCGACCCGCGCCGCACCAGCGTCGTCGGCAGCACCACGCTCGACGGGGGCGCCCCGACGCCCTCGGGCGGGGCGTCCCGGTCGAGGCCGCGCAGCAGCAGGCGGGCCATCAGGCGGCCCATCTCCTCGATGTCCTGACGTACCGTCGTGAGCGGCGGGTCGGTCTGTTCCGCGACGGGCCGCATGTCGTCGAAGCCGATCACGGCCACGTCGTCGGGGACGCGGCGGCCGGACGCGCGCAGGACGCGCAGCGCGCCGGAAGCCGTGAGGTCGTTGGCGGCGAACACCGCGTCCACGTCCGGGCAGCGCTCCAGGAGCTCGCGCATCGCCCGTTCGCCGCCGGCCGGGGTGAAGTCGGCCTCGGCGATCAGCCGCGGGTCGGCGTCCACCATGACGTCCCGGTAGCCATCGAGGCGGTCCGCGGCGGAGGTCTGGTCGAGGGCGCCGGTGATGTGCGCGATCCGGGTACGGCCGAGCCCCGCCAGGTGCCGGACGGCGTCACGGGCGCCACCGCGGTTGTCGCTGTCGACGTAGACCACGTCGCGCCGGTCACCGCTCCAGCCGGGCCGTCCGCCGAAGACGGTGGGGACACCGGCCCGCTGGATCAGCTCCGGCAGCGGGTCGTCCAGGTGCAGGGAGAAGACGAGGGCACCGTCGACGTGCCCGCCGGCGAGGTAGCGGCCGACCCGGGCGTGGTCGTCCCTGCCCTCCGTGAGCAGCAGCACGAGCTGGTTGTCGTGGGCGGTGAGCTCCTTGCTGATGCCGCGCAGCTGGAGCGCGAAGAACGGGTCGGCGAAGACCCGGGTCTCCGGTTCGGCGACGACGACCGCGACAGCGTCGTGGCGCCGGGTCACCAGGGAGCGGGCGGCCTGGTTGGGCACGTACCCGAGTTCGTCCACGGCCTTGCGGACCCGCTCCACGAGGACGTCCCGCACCCCGTCCCCGCCGTTGACCACGCGGGACACGGTGGCCCGCGAGACACCGGCCCGGGCGGCCACGGCCTCCAGGGTGGGACGCGGCGCTGTGTCGGTCACTTCGGGCTCCTCACCTGCGGCTGCGGATCAGGATAGCCCCGGGACGCAGCGTGGTGAGAGCGCTCTCGTTCGCTCGGGAGAGCGACCGCCCGTCAGTGCTCGTGGCCGCCGCCGGGCGGCTCCTGACCGTGCTCGTGCGGCTCGTATCCCGGAATGGTCCCGTCCGGCTTCTTCACCAGGAACAGTCCGACCATCCCCATGTCGGAGTGGCTCTGGACGTGGCAGTGGTACATCCAGGCGCCGGCGCCGACCCCCTCCCCCGCGATCACCTGGAAGCCGAAGGAGTCGGCCGGGCCCGTGATCTTGTTGTCGATCACCTGGCTGGGGTCCTCGGGACCGGTCAGCATGCCCGTACGGTTGTCCGCCCAGCGATGACCGTGCATGTGGAACGTGTGGTAGAACTCGCCGTGCGTGATCACCACGAACTCGACGCGATCGCCCACCGTGGCCTCGAAGTTCGGCCCGGAGTGCGGCGGCTTGTTGTTGATCCGCATGTCGTTGAAGACGACCGTGTGGGTCCGGTCGGGCAGGACGTCGCCCTTGCGGCGGACGATGACCGGGCCGAAGAGGCCCTTCTGCAGCCCCACGGTGCCGTGTTCCGTACCGACGACGTGGTCGTGGTAGTGCCAGTAACCCGCGCTGCCCGAGCGCCAGGTGCCGTCCTTGCGGCGGCCCGGGGCGTGGGTGCGCCAGGTGTAGGTGCGGGTGCCGCCCGGCTCGACGTGACTGCGGTTCAGTTTCGTGCCGTCGCTGGTGATCTCGTAGTCCAGGCCGTGGACGTGCAGGCTGACCGCCACGTCCATGGTGTTCTCGAACTCGACGTGCAGCGTGTCGCCCTCGTTGAGCTCGATCAGCGGGCCCGGGACGGACGCCTTGCCCTTCTCCAGGCCGTAGCCCATCTGCCCGTCGGCCAGCTTCTCGGCGTAGAGCTTGATGCGCTTCACCTCGCCCCCGGCGGGAGCCGTCCTCACGGGCCCGGCGGCGCTCACAGCCTCCGGCGCCACGGACAGCAACGTCGCGACGGCCGCGCCGCCCAGCAGAACCCGCCGGTTGAAGCTGCGTCTGTCCATGCGGAACTCCCCACCCTGGTAAGGCTTTTACGGAGGCGTACCTGTGATGAACCTGTGAGACGGTACCGGCCTCGCTCCCGTTTATCCACACTCAAGACAAAGTTGGCGTCATCCCGGTCATAGGTATTGGCGAGACATGCAAAGGGGTTTAGCTTCCTTGGCGGTGTTGCTGTGACCGAGGAGGTGCCCATGCACTTACGAGGGTTGAGCAAGTCAAGACGCGTCCGGGCGGCGTCCGTCGCCGCCGGGGTCGTGACCGCCGGGCTGCTGTCGGGCCCCGCCGCGGACGCGCGCCCCTTACCCGAACCCCCGCTGACAACGATGTCGATCAAGTCGCCGCCGGGCGGCGCGAACGTACGGGTGCTGATCTTCCACGGTTCCGCGGCGGCCGGGGAGGAGTCGCCGGTCGTGAACGCCGGGATCGAGGCCATCGAGGACATCGGCCTGTCGGGCCCGGCGAACCGCCGCTTCAAGGTGCAGGCCACCGGCGACGCCTCGGTGTTCACCGACGAGACGAGGCTGGGCCGCTTCAACGCGATCGTCTTCCTGACCGGCGGGGGCGACGTCCTCGACGCGGAGCAGGAGGCGGGCCTGGAGGCGTACATGGAGGCCGGCGGCGGATTCGTCGGCATCCATGACGCGGCGCGTGCGGAGCCGTACTCGGACTGGTTCACCGGGCTGGTGGGCGCCCGTCCGGCCACGTCGAGCCCCACGAACGTGCAGCGCGCGACCGTCGAGGTCGGCGACCGCAGGCACCCCGCCACCAAGGACCTGCCGGTGCAATGGAAGCGCCCGGACCGGTGGCCGAACTGGGTGAAGAACCCGTCGGGCGACGTGCACACGGTGGCCCGGGTCCGCGAGTCGACGTACCAGCCGGGCACGGGCTCCAACGGCTGGGACCATCCGGTCAGCTGGTGCCGGGACTACGACGGCGGCCGGTCCTTCTACACGGGCATGGGCGGGACGGTGTCGTCGTACGACGAGAGCGACTTCCGCGATCATCTGCGCGGTGCCCTGATGTGGACGACCCGTCTCGAGCAGGCCGACTGCA
This sequence comes from Streptomyces sp. NPDC002130, assembly GCF_040296465.1. Taxonomy (NCBI): domain Bacteria; kingdom Bacillati; phylum Actinomycetota; class Actinomycetes; order Kitasatosporales; family Streptomycetaceae; genus Streptomyces; species Streptomyces sp. NPDC002130. The sequence goes on along the minus strand of NZ_JBEOXI010000025.1, from coordinate 21,275 downwards.
AGGCGACCATCAACGCCAACTACGCGGCGGAGCGGTTGACCAAGCCCAACCAGCCGGGGCAGAACGACCAGATCGGCGAGCCGCACGGGATGGTGACCGCGCCCGACGGCCGGGTCTTCTACATCGGCCGGGGCGGCGCGGACTCCTCACAGCCCGTGATCACGGACTGGAACAACCCCGACATCGGCAAGGGCAGGGGCGAGATCCACGTCTACGACCCGAAGACCAAGCAGGTCACCCTGGCCGGCGCGCTCACGGTCTTCGGCAACAAGGGCGGCGGCGACGAGCTGGTCAAGGTCGAGGAGGGGCTGCTCGGCATCGAGCTGGACCCGGGGTTCGCGCAGAACGGCTGGGTGTACCTGCACTACACGCCGCACGAGCGGATCGACCGCGAGACACGGATGGCGGAGCGGCGGGTCTCCCGGTTCACGCTCGACCGGACCACGAACAAGCTCGACCCGGCCAGTGAGAAAGTGCTGCTGAAGTGGCCGGTGCAGATCCACAGCTGCTGCCACGCCGGCGGCGGGATGGCCTGGGACTCCAAGGGCAACCTGTACATCGCCACCGGTGACAACAACTCCAGTGGCTTCAGCAGCGGTTACTCCGGCAACAACCCGCAGCCGAACTACAAGGGCGTCTCCTTCGCGGACGCGCGCCGCACCGCGGGCAACACCAACAACCTCAACGGCAAGATCCTGCGCATCCACCCGGAGCCGGACGGGACCTACACGCTCCCCGAGGGCAATCTCTTCACCGGCAAGGAGCCCGACGAGGGCGGTGGCAAGACGCGCGGCGAGATCTACGTGATGGGCGTCCGCAACCCGGCGCGCATCTCCGTCGACAAGTCCACCGACGTGCTCTACGCGGGCTGGGTCGGACCGGACGCGAGCGCGCCCTCGACGACCTGGGGCCCGGCCAAGTACGACACCTTCGCCGCCATCACCGAGGCGGGCAACCGCGGCTGGCCGTACTGCATGGGCAACAATCAGCCCTACCGGGACCGCAATCTGCCGGACCCGTCCAAGCCGCTGGGCTGGTACGACTGCGACCACCCGAAGAACGAGTCGCCGAACAACGACGGCCTGGTGAACCTGCCGCCGGTGACCGGCAACAACATCTGGTATTCGCCGTCGGGCGGAGCACCGGACTACCCGAGGGACGCGAACGGTGTCCCGTCGTACAAGCCGGCGGAGGCCACGTACCGGCTGCCCTGGCTGAAGGGCGGCGGTCAGGCCGCGATGAACGGGCCGGTCTACCGGTACGGGACGGCCGCGGCCGACAGTGCGGTGAAGTGGCCGGCGTACTGGGACGGCAAGTGGTTCGTCGGTGACTTCTACGACGCCGACCAGCCGCGCAACGCGGTGCTCATGGACCCCAAGACGCAAGGCGACGGCGGTCTGCCGGTGCACGCGGAGTCGCTGAAGAAGATCGTGCCGGTCGGCAACGACGGCATCAGGAACCTGATGGACTGGAAGTTCGGACCGGACGGTGCGCTGTACGTCCTCGACTACGGGCGCGGCTTCTTCACCTCGGACGCCAAGTCGGCTCTGTGGCGGATCACTTACAAGGGCGGCGGGCCCACACCGGCCGCGGGGCAGCTGGCGAGGGGGACCGAGTGACCGGGCGACGAAGAATCTGGGCCGTCCTGCTGGCCGCCCTGCTGATGATGCTCGGCGTGCAGGCGCTGCCCGCCGCCGGGCAGCCGACGGCGGAAGCCGCCGACCAGGTGCTCACCTGGACGGCCGGCAACGACATCGACAAGTACCTCTCGGCGCCGAAGACGGCGGTCGCCGGTGCCGCCACGATCGTGTTCGAGAACAGCGCGGCCACCGGCAACACCACGGGCATGCCGCACACGCTCACCTTCGTCACCAGCGATCCCGAGTTCAACGACGATGTGCAGCTCAACATCCTGGCCAACCCGAACGACGCCCAGGGCGGGAAGCACACCGCCCAGGTCACGCTCACGCCCGGCCGGTACTTCTACCACTGCACGATCCCCGGCCACGGCCAGATGCAGGGCATCCTCGTCGTCACCGAGGGCACCGGCGAGGACACCACCGCGCCCGAGGCGTCGGCGCATGTCAGCGGCACGCAGAACACGCAGGGCCAGTACGTCGGCTCGGCCAGTGTGGCGCTGCACGCCACCGACGAGGGCGGCTCCGGTGTCGAGAGGATCGAGTACGCGGTCGGCGACGCGGGTGCCTGGCAGCCGTACACGGCGCCGGTCGTCGTCGACCAGGTCGGCAGCCACAAGGTCCGCTACCGGGCGTTCGACAAGGCGGGAAACGTGTCCGCCGAGAAGAGCGCCCAGTTCACGGTCGTCGCGCCCCAGTCGGACGACACCACCGCGCCGGACACCTCGGCGACGGTGAGCGGTGAGCGCAACGCCGGCGGGGCGTACATCGACATGGCGACGGTCACCGTGTCGGCGTCCGACACGGGATCCGGGGTCAACACGATCGAGTACGCGGTCGGGTCGGGCGCCTGGCAGCCGTACACCGCGCCCGTGATGGTCCACCAGGTCGGTGAGCACACCGTCCGCTACCGGGCCACCGACAAGGCGGGCAATGTGGCGGCGGAGAAGAGCGTGCGGTTCACGGTCGTCGCGGCACCGCCCGAGGACACCACGCCGCCGGTGACGGGCGTGGCCGTGGAGGGCACGAAGAACTCGAACGGGGCGTACGTCAACAGTGCCCGGGTGACGGTCACGGCGACCGACGCGCACGGTTCGGGCGTCGAGAAGATCGAGTACTCGCTGGACGGCGGGCCCTACCTCGCGTACACGGGGCCGGTGGTGGTCGACCGGGCGGGTGCGCACACCGTGGCCTACCGGGCGACGGACAAGGCCGGGAACACCGCGGCGGCCCGCACGGTGTCCTTCACGGTCGTCTCCGGTCAGGTCCCGGCGCCGGACTGCCCCGAGTACGACGAGCGGCTGACGGTGATCGTGGGCACGGCCGACTCCGGGGTGCGCAACCGGGTCACCGACAACCGGTGCCGGATCGGCGAGCTGATCGAGGACGAGAAGGAGTGGACGTCCCAGGCGCTGTTCCTCAAGCACGTGACGGCCGTGCTCGACCGGTTGCTCAAGGAAGGGGTCGTCGACGAGCGCGAGTCCAGGGCGATCCGGAAGGCGGCCCGCGAGTCGGGCATCGGCAAGCCGGGGCAGACCGAGGGCTACCGCTCTCTGTTCGACGGCACGGCGGAGTCCCTCGCCAAGTGGCAGCAGGTGGGCGGCGGTTCGTTCGGGCTGAACCCGGACGGGACGATCACCTCCAGCACCACGACGCCCGGCATGGGCATGCTGTGGTTCCCGCAGCGCAAGTACGGCGACTTCTCGCTGAAGCTCCAGTGGCGTGACGACGCCCCGGGCACCGGCAACGCCAACTCGGGCGTCTTCGTGCGCTTCCCGTGGGTCCACGACCACCCGGAGGAGTCGCGCCCGGAGTGGGTGGCCATCAAGTACGGGCACGAGGTGCAGGTTCTCGACCGGCCCGACGGCGACATGTACAAGACGGGCTCGGTCTACGGCTTCGACCGGGTCGGCCTCGCCGGCGCGGGCGTGACGCAGAAGGGCACCTGGAACGACTACGAGATCCGGGTGGAGGGCCAGCACTACTCGGTCTTCCGCAACGGTGTGCTGATCAACGAGTTCGACAACACCGGCGGCCAGGAGTTCAGCCCGCCCCGCTCGGACGACCCGGGCACGGACGGGCGGCGGTTCGCCTCCGGCTACCTCGGGCTCCAGGTGCACGGCACGACGGACGTGGTCTCGTACCGGGACATCCGGATCAAGGAGCTGTAGGAGGCTCCTTCTCCTTGCGGGCCCTGCTCGGCTGTACCCGCCTGGGCTCCCCCGGCATCTTCGGATACTCGGGCGGGTACGGCAGATCGCCAAGACCGTGGTCGTGTTCGTCGCGGCGGGCGAGGTCGAGCAGGGCTTCGAGGGAGTAGCGCTTGTCGTCCATGTCCGCGTGCACGTCGCCGAGTTCGGCGAAGCGCGCGGGCATGGTCGCGAGGTCGAAGTCCTGGGGGTGCGCGATGCCGACCTCGTCCCAGCGCAGGGGCGCGGATACGGGGGCGTGCGGGCGGGGGCGTACGGAGTAGGCGGAGGCGATCGTGCGGTCGCGTGCCGTCTGGTTGTAGTCGATGAAGATGCGCTCGCCCCGCTCCTCCTTCCACCACTTGATGGTCACGTGCTCCGGCATCCGCCGTTCCATCTCCCGGCCGACGGCGATGGCGGCGCGCCGGACCTGGGTGAAGGTCCAGCGCGGTTCGATGGGCACGAAGACGTGCAGGCCCCGGCCGCCCGAGGTCTTGGGGAAGCCGCGCAGGCCGCCGAACTCGTCGAGCACCTGCCGCAGTTCGTGGGCGGCGCGGGCGGCGTCGTCGTAGTCGGTGCCGGGCTGCGGGTCGAGGTCGATGCGGAGCTCGTCCGGGTGGTCGACGTCGTCGCGGCGTACCGGCCAGGGGTGGAAGGTGAGGGTGCCGAACTGGGCGGCCCACACCACCGCTCCGGCCTCGGTGGGGCACATCTCGTCGGCGCTGCGGCCGCTGGGGAAGGTGATGTGCGCGGTGGGGATCCAGCCGGGCATGTTCTTCGGCGCCCGCTTCTGGAAGAAGTTCTCGCCGTTCACGCCCTCCGGGTAGCGCTCCAGGGTGGTCGGCCGGTCGCGCAGGGCGCGCAGGATGCCGGGGCCGACGGCGATGTAGTAGCGGGCGAGGTCCAGCTTGGTGAAGCCACGCTCCGGGAAGAACATCTTGTCCGGGCTGGACAGCCGTACGGTCCGGCCGTCCACCTCCAGTTCCACCGCGTCACCCATGCCCGCCACGGTAGGCGCAGCCCGCACGCCTCGCATATCGGGCGACTCGGGAGATGTCGGAGCAGAATCGATCCATGGATCTGCCGGTGATGCCCCCTGTCCTGCCGATGCTCGCCAAGTCGGTGGCGGCGATCCCCGCGGGCATGCAGTACGAGGCGAAGTGGGACGGCTTCCGGGCGATCGTGTTCCGCGACGGGGACGAGGTCGAGCTGGGCAGCCGTACGGGAAAGCCTCTGACCAGGTACTTCCCCGAGCTTGTCACGGCCGTGCGGGAGCGGTTGCCCGAGCGGTGCGTGGTGGACGGGGAGATCGTGATCGCGCGGGAGGGGCATCTGGACTTCGACGCGCTGACGGAGCGGATCCATCCGGCGGACTCGCGGGTGCGGACGCTGGCTGGGCGGACGCCGGCCTCGCTCGTCGTGTTCGACGTGCTGGCAGTGGCCGACGCGTCGCTGATGGACGTCCCGCTGACCGAGCGGCGGGAGCGGCTGACCGCTGAGCTGTCCGGGGTGCGGGCGCCGGTGCACCTGGCCCCGGCGACCACCGACATCGAGGTGGCGCGGCAGTGGTTCGAGGAGTACGAGGGAGCCGGTCTCGACGGCGTCATCGCCAAGCCGCTGAGTGTGCGCTACCGGCCGGACGAGCGCGCCATGTTCAAGATCAAGCACGAGCGGACGGCGGACGTCGTGGTCGCCGGGTACCGCCTGCACAAGAGCGGCCCGGTCGTGGGTTCGCTGCTGCTCGGCCTGTACGACGAGCGGGGGACCCTCCAGCACGTGGGGGTGTCCGCCGCCTTCACGATGAAGCGGCGCGCCGAACTCGTGGAGGAGTTGGAGCCGCTGCGTCTGGACGACGTGTCGGGGCATCCGTGGGCGGCCTGGTCCGAGGAGGCCGCGCATGAGACGGCCCGGCTGCCGGGGGCGCCGAGCCGCTGGTCCGGCCGCAAGGATCTGTCGTGGGTGCCGCTCCGGCCGGACCGGGTGGCCGAGGTGGCGTACGACCACATGGAGAACGGGCAGCGCTTCCGGCACACTGCCCGTTTCCGCCGCTGGCGCCCGGACCGGACCCCCGAGAGCTGCACGTACGCGCAGTTGGAGGAGCCGGTCCGCTACGACCTGGCGGAGATCCTCGGCGGCTAGTGCCGCGGCAGGCAACGTTTGCCCGGTAAGGAGCGGCGTCCGGTGCGTGCTCTCGGCGTGCCGGCCGGAAACCCTCGTACTGGATGTACTTGGGCTTTCGGCCGGTGCGGCGAGAGTGCGTGCCGGGCGTCGCGACGGGGCGAACGTTGCCTGCCGCGGCACTAGCAGCGCCGGCAGCCCTCACGGCTGCATGATGACCTTCACCGCGCCGTCCTGCTTGCGCTGGAACATCTCGTACGCGTGCGGGGCCTCCGACAGCGGCACCCGGTGGGTGGCGAAGTCGTCCACGCCGAGCGGGTCCTCGTCGGTCAGGTACGGGATGATGTCGTCGGTCCAGCGGCGGACGTTGGCCTGGCCCATCCGCATCTGGATCTGCTTGTCGAACAGCGTGAGCAGCGGCAGCGGGTCCGCCATGCCGCCGTAGACGCCGGACAGCGAGATGGTGCCGCCGCGGCGCACCAGTTCGATGGCGGTGTGCAGCGCGGCGAGGCGGTCGACGCTGAAGCGCTCGGCGATCGGGCCGCCCAGCTTGCGGGGCAGGATCGCGGCGGCGTTCTGCACCATGCGCGCGGCCGCACTGCCGTGGGCCTCGGTGCCGACCGCGTCGATCACGGCGTCGGGGCCGCGGCCGTCGGTCTGGTCGCGGATCGCTTCGACGAGTTCCTTCTCGTCGTCGAAGGACCTCAGGTCGAAGGTCTCCACGCCCCGTGCCTTCGCCCGGCGCAGCCGATCCGGGACCAGGTCCACGCCGAACACCCTCCCGGCACCCTGCACCTGCGCGACACGGCAGGCCATGTCGCCGATGGGCCCGAGACCGAGCACGGCGACGCTGCCGCCCTCGGGGACATCGGCGTAGGCGACCGCCTGCCAGGCGGTGGGCAGGACGTCGGAGAGGTAGACGAAACGGTCGTCGGCCGGGCCCTCGGGGACCTTGATCGGGCCGAACTGCGCCTGCGGGACACGCAGGTACTCGGCCTGGGCGCCCGGCACCGAGCCGTACAGGCGGGTGTAGCCGAACAGCGCGGCGCCCATGCCCTCGCCCTGCACCTGGGTGGTCTCGCACTGGGTGGGCAGGCCGGTCAGGCACATCCAGCAGTTGCCGCAGGCGATCTGGAACGGCACCACGACCCTGTCCCCCACCTGGAGGTCCTGGACGCCCGCACCGACCTCCTCGACGATGCCCATGGGTTCATGCCCCAGGATGTCGCCCGGGGTCATGAACGGGGTGAGCACCTCGTACAGGTGCAGGTCGGACCCGCACAGCCCGGTGGAGGTGATGCGGATGATCGCGTCCGTCGGCTCCTGGATCGTCGGATCGGGCACGTTCTCCACCCGGACGTCCCGCTTGCCCTGCCACGTCACTGCCCTCATCGCCTCGCGCTCCCTCCGTCAGCGTGCGCGTCGGTCGTACGGCGCCGTCCGGGTACCCGGACGCCCCGCGCTGAACCTTGAGCCGATCGGCGGACGAGGCGAAGACACCTCCCCGACGGGAACGATCGCCTATGGCCATCGATGTTCAGATAAGCGCACAATCAAGACACATCGAGGACATGGGGCGCGGTGGCGACGGTGAGCACGAGACGAGGGGCGCACGGACGGCGTGCCGCCACGGCGGCGGCGCTGCTGGCCGCCACGGTGACGGCCGCCCTGGCGGCGGGCTGCACCGCCGAGAGCGGGCCGGGCGACGACGGACGGGGCTCCCCGAAGGAGTCGAAACAGGGCGCTTCCCCGTCGGCCACCGGCCCCTCCGCACTCGTCGTCAAGATCGACAACGCGGCCGCTGCCCGTCCGCACACGGGCGTCGACGCGGCCGATGTGGTCTACGCGGAGCAGGTCGAGGGCGGGCTGAGCCGGCTGATGGCGGTCTACGCGACCCGGCTGCCGGAGACGGTGGGGCCGGTGCGCAGCGCACGCGAGTCGGACCTGGAGCTGCTGCGCCAGTTCGACCGGCCCACGCTCGCCTTCTCCGGCGCGCAGAAGAAGCTCCTGCCGCTGATCGACAAGGCGCCGCTGCGGGCGGAGACACCGGGCAACGCCGCCGACGCGTACTTTCGCGGCTCGGGCAGACCCGCCCCGCACAACCTCTTCCTGCGGCCCGAGCGGATCGTGCCCAAGCCCCCGGGCGAGGCGGCCCTGACCACCGGTTTCCACTACGGTCCGGCACCTGAGGGCGGCACGGCGACGAACTCCCGGACCGTGCGCTACCCGGCCGCCCGTTTCACCTTCACCTGGTCGGACTCCCGCGAGCGCTGGCTGGTCGGCATGGACGGCACGCCCGCGACGACGGCCGACGGCGAGCGGATGGCGGCGGCGACGGTGGTCGTGCAGTACGTGAAGGTGCGCGAGTCCGCCTTCCGGGACTTCCTCGGCAACAACACGCCGTACACCGAGACGGTCGGCTCGGGCAAGGCTCAGGTGCTGCGCGACGGACGCGCCTGGGACGTGGACTGGAAGCGGGAGAAGGCCACGGACGGCACCGCGTTCACCACGGGTGACGACGCCCCGGTGAACTTCGCCGAGGGCCCGGTGTGGGTGGTGTTCGCCAAGACGCCCTGACCGGCCCTGCACGTCCGGCCCGGCCTTGTCCGCCGTTCTACGTCCCGGCCCGGCCTTGTCCGCCTTCTACGCCCGGGCCGCCCCCCTCAGCGGGGCGCCGCCAGGGGCTCCTCGGGATTGCGGAGCCCCTCGGCCGCGTCCGCGACCCGTCGGATGAGGTCGAAGAACACGGTTCGCTCGTCGGCGGTCAGCGGGGCGAGGAACACCTGGTTCATCCGGGCGGTGCGCACGGTCAGCTTGCGATGCGTGCGCATCCCCTCGTCCGTCGGGCGCAGCAGGGAGCGGCGGCCGTCCTGGGGGTCACGCACCTTGTCGAGCAGTCCGCGCCGACTGAGCCGGCTGATCACCTCGGCGATGGTGGACCGGTCGAGCCCCACCCGCTCCCCCACCGTGCGCTGGTCCAGGCCGGGCTCGGCGACGAGGGTGTTGAGGACCGCGTACTGCGGCGAGGTGATCTCCTCGGAGACCATCGCGTTCCACAGCAGGTAGTGCGCCTGCTGCAGCCGCCGGGCCAGGTGCCCGGGGTGGGTGGTGAGGTCCGCGGCCGCCATGTGCACCCCTTACTCGTTCGTCGGTGCACTGAACGATACTCAACACGACGGCCACTGTCTGCCGGTCTCGCAAAGGTTCGACGGCGCATGTGCCGAGGTCTTGACGCCCTACCGTCTCGGTGGCAGCGTGAGGGGCGGCTCGCAGAAATACTCAGTGCCCTGACTAATCTGGTCGGGTCGCTTGGAAGAGATGGGGCTTCTCGGATGGACAAGGTGGTCGCCACAGCTCTGGAGGCGGTGGCCGACGTGCCGGACGGCGCGTCGCTCGCGGTGGGCGGTTTCGGGCTGAGCGGTGTGCCGAACGTGCTGATCGAGGCGCTGTACGAGCGCGGCGTCGCCGGGCTGTCGGTGGTCTCCAACAACTGCGGGGCGATGGAGTCGGGCCTGGCGGTGCTGCTGGCCGCCGGCCGGATCGCCCGGGTCACGGGTTCCTACATCGGCGCCAACAAGGAGTTCGCCCGGCAGTACCTGGCCGGGGAGCTGGAGGTCGAACTGATCCCGCAGGGCACGCTGGCCGAGCGGCTGCGGGCCGGCGGCGCCGGGATCCCCGCGTTCTACACCCCGGCCGGCGTCGGCACGCAGGTCGCCGACGGCGGACTGCCCTGGCGCTACGACGGCCAGGGCGGGGTGGCGCTCGCCTCGCCACCGAAGGAGGTCCGGGAGTTCGACGGCACCGAGTACGTGCTGGAGCGGGGTATCCGCACCGACTTCGCCCTGGTGAGGGCCGCGCGTGGCGACCGGCACGGCAACCTCGTCTTCAACAAGTCCTCCCGGAACTTCAACCCCCTGGCCGCGATGGCCGGGAAGGTCACGATCGCCGAGGTGGAGGAGCTGGTGGAGCCCGGCGGGATCGACCCGGACGCGGTGCACCTGCCGGGCATCTTCGTGCAGCGGGTGCTCGCGCTCACCCCCGAACAGGCGGCGGACAAGAAGATCGAGCAGCGGACGGTGAGGTCCTGATGGCCTGGACGCGTGAGGAGATGGCCGCGCGGGCGGCGCGGGAGCTGCGGGACGGCCAGTACGTCAATCTCGGCATCGGCCTGCCCACACTCATCCCCAACCACCTCCCCCCCGGCGTCGAAGTGGTGCTCGAGTCGGAGAACGGCATCCTGGGCACCGGCCCCTACCCCACCGAGGACGCCGTCGACCCCGACCTGATCAACGCCGGGAAGGAGACGGTGACGGTCCTGCCGGGCGCCTCCTTCTTCGACTCGGCGCTGTCCTTCTCGATGATCCGGGGCGGACACATCGACGTGGCCGTGCTCGGCGCCATGCAGGTGTCCGAACGGGGCGACCTGGCCAACTGGGCCGTCCCCGGCAAACTGATCACCGGCATCGGCGGGGCGATGGACCTGGTGCACGGCGCCCGCACGGTCATCGTGGTGATGACACACACCGCCAAGGACGGCTCGCCGAAGATCCTCACCGAGTGCGCCCTGCCGCTGACCGGCAAGGGGTGCGTGAACCGGATCATCACCGACCTCGGCGTCCTCGACGTCACCGACGACGGGCTCGTGCTGGTGGAGACGGCGCCGGGCGTGACCGCCGAGGAGATCGTCACCAGGACCGACGCCGAACTGACCGTGCCGGAGGACCTGAAGTGAAGGACGTCTACATCCTCGACGCGGTCCGCACGCCGATCGGCCGCTACAACGGGAGCCTCGCGAGCGTGCGCCCGGACGACCTGGCCGCGCACGCCGTCCGCGAACTCCTCGCCCGCACGCCGGAGCTGGACCCGGCCCGGGTCGAGGACGTGTATTTCGGCAACGCGAACGGGGCCGGTGAGGAGAACCGCAACGTGGGCCGGATGGCCGCGCTGCTCGCGGGTCTGCCCACGTCCGTCCCGGGCGTGACGGTCAACCGGCTGTGCGCGTCCGGCCTGGAGGCCGTGATCCAGGCGGCCCGGGCCATCGCGCTCGGCGACGCGTCCGTCGTGCTGGCCGGGGGCGTCGAGTCCATGACCCGGGCGCCGTACGTGCTGCCGAAGAACGACAAGCCCTTCCCGGCCGGGCACACCGAGCTGTACTCGACGACGCTCGGCTGGCGGATGGTCAACCCGCGTATGGAGCCGCAGTGGACGATCCCGCTGGGCGAGTCGGCCGAACTCATCGCGGACAAGCACAAGATCGGCCGGGAGCAGCAGGACGAGTTCGCGCTGCGCAGCCACGAGAAGGCGGCGCGGGCGCAGTCGGAGGGCTTGTTCGACGGTGAACTGGCGCCCGTGACGATCCCGCAGCGCAAGGGTGAGCCGGTGGTCTTCGCCGCCGACGAAGGTGTCCGGGTGGATGCCTCCCTGGCGGCGATGGCGAGGCTGAAGCCGTCGTTCCGCCAGGAGGGCGGCACGGTCACGGCGGGCAACGCGTCCCCGTTGAACGACGGTGCGGCGGCGCTGCTGCTCGTCGATGAGGAGGGGTTGCGGGCGACGGGCGGCGAACCGCTGGCCCGGGTCCGCGCGACGGGTGTCTCCGCGACCGACCCGCAGTACTTCGGGCTGGCGCCGGTGGAGGCGGTGAACCGGGCGCTGGCCAAGGCGGGCAGGGGGTTCGGCGACCTGTCCGTGCTGGAGCTGAACGAGGCGTTCGCCGCGCAGGTGCTGGGGTGTGTGGCCGAGTGGCCCGAGTTCGATCCCGCGATCCTCAACCCGCTGGGGGGCGCGATCGCGCTGGGGCATCCGCTGGGTGCGTCCGGGGCGCGGCTGGCCGGGACGGTCGCTCATCAACTGGCCCGGCAGGGCGGTGGCGTCGGAGTCGCCACGCTGTGCATCGGGGTGGGCCAGGGGCTTGCCCTCGTCCTGGAACGTTAGCCCTGCGGCTGCGGGCCGTAGGTGGCTGGTCGCGCCCGCGCGGCGGAGCCGCATATCGATCCAGCCCCGCGCCCCTGACGGGGCGCGGCCAACCTGAGGGATTTCCATGACTCTCACTCAGCACGACATCGATCAGGAGATCGCGGCCGAGCGGGCCGCGTACGAGAAGCGGCTCGCCGACGGGGGGCCCGTCGAGCACCAGCCGCGCCGCGACTACGCGCCGTACCGGTCCTCGGTGCTCCGGCACCCCAAGCAGCCGCCGGTCACCATCGACGTCAGCAAGGATCCCGAGCTGGTGGAGCTGTTCTCCCCCGCCTTCGGGGAGCGGGACATCACCGAGATCGACAACGACCTCACCCGGCAGCACGACGGTGAGCCGATCGGCGAGCGCATCACCGTCTCCGGACGGCTGCTGGACCGCGACGGCCGCCCGGTGCGCGGCCAGCTCGTGGAGATCTGGCAGGCCAACTCCGCGGGGCGCTACGCCCACCAGCGCGAGCAGCACGACGCCCCGCTCGATCCCAACTTCACCGGTGTGGGCCGCACCCTCACCGACGACGACGGCCACTACCGCTTCACCACGATCCAGCCGGGCCCCTACCCCTGGCGCCAGCACGTCAACGCCTGGCGGCCGGCGCACATCCACTTCTCGCTCTTCGGCACGGCGTTCACCCAGCGGCTCGTGACCCAGATGTACTTCCCGAGCGACCCCCTGTTCCCCTACGACCCCATCATCCAGTCCGTGACGGACGACGCCGCCCGGCAGCGGCTGGTCGCGACATACGACCACAGCCTGTCGGTACCGGAGTTCTCGATGGGCTACCACTGGGACATCGTGCTGGACGGCCCGCAGGCCACCTGGATCGAAGAAGGGCGCTGACCGGCCATGACGAAGATCGACACCAGCCGTCCCGACGCCGTGCTGCCCACCCCGTCGCACACCGTCGGACCCTTTTACGGCCACGCCCTGCCGTTCCGCGGCGGCGAGGACATCGCGCCGCTCGGGCATCCGGACACCGTCACCGTGCACGGCTACGTCACCGACGGCGAGGGCAACCCGCTGCCGGACGCCCTGATCGAACTGTGGGGACCGGACCCCGACGGCAACCTGCCGACGGCCGACGGCTCCATGCGGCGCGACCCGGCCTCCGGAGGCTTCCTCGGGCGCAACGGCGTGGAGTTCACGGGCTGGGGGCGCATCCAGACCGACGCGAACGGCCACTGGTACGCGCGCACGCTGCGGCCCGGCGCACGGGGGCGCGGCGCCCCGTACCTCAGTGTGTGCGTGTTCGCGCGCGGGCTGCTCGTGCACCTGTACACCCGGATCTACCTGCCGGGCGACGCGGCGGTGCTCGCCGCCGATCCGTTGCTGTCCGGGCTGGAGGAAGCTCGCCGCGACACGCTGATCGCCGCGGCGGAGGGCAACGGCACGTACCGTTTCGACATCCGCCTTCAGGGCGAAGGCGAAACGGTCTTCCTGGAGTTCCAGTGACAGCGCACCCCGGCGACACCGGCCTGCTCGCCCCCGGGTGGGCCGACTCGGCTGCCGCGGCCGCGGCCGGCGACGAGGCGTATCTGCGGGCGCTGCTCGATGCGGAGGCGGCGCTGACCCGCGCCCAGGCCGCCATGGGGCTCGCCCCTGCCGAGGCGGCGACGGCGGTCGCCCAGGCGGCCGATGCCGGTGCCTTCGACGTACGGTCCCTCGCCGAACGCGCCCGCGCGGGCGGCAACCCCGTCATCCCCCTGGTGGCGGATCTGACCCAGGCCGTGGGCGAGGCGTACGGGCCTTACGTCCACCGGGGTGCGACCAGCCAGGACATCATGGACACGGCGACGATGCTGGTCGCAGCGCGGACCCTCGACGTGGTCCTCGCCGACCTCGGCCGCACCGAACAGGCGCTGTCCCGGCTGGCCGCCGCACACCGCGACACCGCGATGCCGGGGCGGACCCTCACCCAGCACGCGGTACCGACCACCTTCGGGCTGAAGGCGGCCGGGTGGCGGTCACTGGTGCTGGACGCGCGGGACCGGGTGCGGGCCGTCCGGGAATCGCTGCCCGCCCAACTCGGCGGTGCGGCGGGGACGCTGGCGGCCTTCGGGGCGTACGGCGCGAGCGACCCGGCCGGGCTGCCGGAAGCGTACGCCCGGGAACTCGGCCTGCGGGCACCCGGCCTGCCCTGGCACACCCTGCGGACGCCGGTCGCCGACCTCGCCGGGTGCCTGGCCTTCACGGCGGGCGCGCTCGGCAAGCTCGCCGTGGACGTCCTCACCCTGTCGCGCACCGAGATCGCCGAGGTCGCGGAGAGCAGCGGCGGGGGTTCGTCCGCCATGCCACACAAGTCCAACCCCGTACGGTCCACCCTGATCGCCTCCGCCGCGCGACGGGCACCCCAGCTCGCGGCGACCCTGTACGGGGCGATGGCCGCGGAGGACGAACGCCCCGCCGGAGCCTGGCACGCCGAGTGGGAACCGCTGCGGGATCTGCTGCGGCTGGTCGGCGGTGCCGCCCGGGACGCCGCCGAACTGGTAGAGGGGCTGCGGGTCAGGCCCGATGCCATGCGCGAACACCTGGATCTGACCCGCGGGTTGATCGTCTCGGAGCGGCTGTCCGCCCAACTGACCCCGGTGCTGGGCCGCGCCCGCGCCAAGGAGCTCCTCACGCGGCTGGCCTCCGAAGGGCAACCGCTGGCCGAGGCACCCGAGCTGGCCGAGGTGGATCTCGATCCGGCCCATTACACGGGCTCCGCCGGAGTCCTCACCGACCGTGCCCTGGAGCGACGTTGACACTTCTGAACCACCATGCGGAGGGGCCCGCCTCCGCTCCCCCGCTGCTGCTCGGCCCCTCACTCGGCACGTCGTACGCCCTGTGGGACGACGTGGCGCCCGAGCTGTCGATCACTCATCGGGTGGTGCGCTGGGACCTGCCCGGGCACGGCGGTTCGGCGGCCGGTCTCGTCCGGGCGGGCGCGAGCGTCGGCGACCTCGCCGAGCAGGTGCTGGCGCTCGCCGACTCCCTCGGCATCGAGCGGTTCGCGTACGCGGGCGTGTCGCTGGGCGGGGCCGTGGGGCTGCATCTCGCGGTGCACCACCCGGAGCGCCTGACGTCGCTGGCCGCGATCTGCTCGTCGGCGCACTTCAACGGGTCCAGGCCGTGGCAGGAACGGGCCACGCTGGTGCGGCGGGAAGGGCTGGCCGGGCTGGCGGACAACGCCGGCGCGCGCTGGTTCGCCGGAGACTTCACCGTGCCGCGCCTGGTCCGGGACCACCGGGAAGCCGACCCGGAGGCGTACGCCGCCTGCTGTGACGCGCTCGCCGCGTTCGACCTGCGCGACCGGCTGCCGGAGATCACCGTGCCGACCCTGCTGGTCGCCGGCCGCGAGGATCCCGCGACACCGCCCGCGCATCTGCGGGAGATCGCCGACGCCGTGCCGGGTGCGACGCTCGTGGAGCTGCCGGGCGCCTCGCACCTGGCGCCCGCCCAGTGCCCACAGGCCGTGCTGACCGCCCTGCGCGCCCACTTCGGCCAGGGCGCCCTCCTGGGCATGGCCGTACGGCGCGAGGTGCTCGGCGACCATCACGTCGACCGGGCACAGGCCCGCCAGACACCGTTCACGGCCCGCTTCCAGGACTTCATCTCGCGCTATGCCTGGGGCGAGATCTGGACCGACCCGACGCTGTCGCGCCGTGAGCGCAGCATGATCACCCTCACCGCGCTGGTCGCACACGGCCACTACGACGAGCTGGCCATGCACGTCCGCGCGGCCCGCCGCAACGGCCTCACCCCGGAGGAGATCGGCGCGGTGCTGCTCCAGACGGCCGTGTACTGCGGGGTGCCGGCGGCGAACTCGGCGTTCGCGACGGCCCAGCGGGTGCTGGCGGAAGAGGACGGCACCTCCTGAGGGCCGGAGGGCGACCCTGCCGGGTCATGAGCCCGGACGGGCCTCGCACGCCTGCCTCGCGTGCCGGAGACCCTGGCGGGTCACGAGCACGGCCCGGCCTCGCACGCCTGCCTCGCGTGCCGGAGACCCTGGCGGGTCATGAGCCCGGGCGGTCGCGCGCGCGTGCCTGCCGTGGCGGCGTGTGCACGGACCGGCCCGTTGCTCCGCGTCTGGACTACGCCGGGCCGACACCGGCCCTGAGCGCGGCACGTGCCCGCTCCGCCAGTCCGTCGGCCCCGCACGAGACCGCCAGGTCCAGGCCGCGGTGCAGGTCGGCCGCCGAGCGGGCGGCGATGCCGAACTCGATGCGGGCCGCCGCGTGTTCGTACTGGCAGGGCGAGGCCTCCAGGTAGGTGACGGCCTGGCCGTAGAGCCGGACCGCCCGCTGGCCCGTCTCCAGGTCGGCGGCGCAGCGCAGGGCTTCCCCTATCGCCGTGTCCGTGCCGAAGCGCTCGGCCTGGCGGCGGACGTCGACGGCGAGCCGGGCGGCCCGGGCCGGGTCCTCGGTGCGCAGGGCGCGGGCGAGGTCGGTCGCCCAGGGGACGAGCACCGGGTTGTGGTGGCCACGGGCTGCCGCCGCCTTCTCCGCGGCCTCCAGTTCGTTGATGCCGTCCTTGGTACGGCCGACGGCCAGCAGCAGCCGGCCGCGCACCGAGCGGGGATCGGGCAGGACGATGGTGGACGGGTAGGGCGGGGCGAAGCCGTGCTGTTCCGCGACCTCCCAGGCCTGCTCGACCTGGCCGCGGGCGAGCAGGGTGTCGACGAGGCTGCAGGTCGCGGACCAGTACAGGGGCAGGCCGCGGCCGACGCGTTCGGCCAGGCGCAGCGCCTCGCGCAGGGACGTCTCGGCCTCCTTCAGCCGGCCGCGCCTGCGGTGGCCGATCCCGACGTAGGCGTGGGCCAGGGCGAGATGGCCGCCGCTCCAGCCGGCCGTCTCGTAGGCGCGCAGCGCTTCGTTGTAGAGGGTCTCGGCGCGGTCGAGGCGGTCGGTGAAGCCGTAGGCGTTGGCCAGCATCAGCAGCAGCTCGATGCCCCACTCGGTGTCGGTCCAGCCGAGGCCCGGGGCGAGGCGGCCGTTGACGAGGGCGCGGTCGCACAGCTCGGCCACCTCCTCGGCGCTCTCGCCGTGCATCAAGGCGTCGAAGCCGCGCAGGATGAGCAGGGCACGTTCTGAGTTGTCCCGGCCGGTGCAGGGCCGGGCGAGGTCGGCGAGCCGCTGGGATCGGCCGGGTGAGGCGGCCTCGCCGGCGTGCAGTCCCTCCCACATGAACTGCGCGGCTTGGAGCCGCATCCGGTCGGGGCCCGGTTGGAGCCGGGCGGCCTCCGCCTCGACCGTGCGGACGGCTTCTTCCAGCTGGTCGTTGTGGAGCAGCGCCTGGGAGAGCCGGAAGACGGCGTCGACCCGCTGGCCGCCCTGGAGGCCGGGCATGCCGAGCGCGGTCCGCAGATGGCCGATGGTGCGGGCGGGCGCGGTGAGGAAGGTGGCCTCGGCCAGTTCGTACAGCACCTGCGGGTGCGACTCGGGCAGGGGCGGTTCCTTCAGGGCGCGTTCCAGGCAGCGGCGGGCCGCGTCGGGGGCGCCGACGGCGAGGTGCTCGCGGGCGGCCTCGCGCAGTTGCCCGACGAGTTCCTCGTCGTCGTCCGGGTGGACCTCCAGGAGGTGGCGGGCGGCGGCCGCGGCGCCGTGTCCCTCGTCGGAGACGATCCGGGCGGCGATGCCGTGCATGGCGGTGCGCAGCGCGTCGGGGATGGAGTTGTAGACGGCGGTGGCGATCAGCGGGTGGACGAATTCGAGGTCGCCGTCGGCGCTGGGGCCGGTCGCGGGGTCGGGCGCGGTGAGGATACGGGCCGTGCGCAGCAGTTCGGCGCAGCGGCGGGCGTCGTCCGGTCGCAGGGTGGCGAGCTTGGCGACCAGGTCGATGGAGATGCCGGTGCCGAGGATGGCGGCGGCCCAGGCGAACCTGGTGGCGTCGATGCCGAGTTCCTCGAGGCGGGCGACGAGGCCGCCGCCGCGGGCGGATCGGTTCAGGGCGCGCAGTTCGCCGGCCCGGGCCTCGACCGGTTCGAGGTCGCTGTCCTGCACTCGGGCGAGGAGTTCGACGGCCTCGTAGGGGTTGCCCGCGGTGACGGCCCAGACCTCGCGGCAGAACGCGGCGTCGGCGTGTGCACCGAGGGTGGCGCGGGTGAGTCCGGCCGTGGCGTCCGGGGTGAGGGCGCTCAGGGTCGTGACGGGGCCGTGCGCGGCGGCGGCGACGGTGTCGAGGTGGCGGGCGCTCGCGCCGGGGACCTCTTCGGGGCGGCGCGTGACGACGACCAGGACGGACATCTCGTCGATGCGCTCGGCGAGTCCCGCGAGCCAGTGCAGGGTCTCCTGGTCCGCCCAGTGGGCGTCATCGATCAGCAGCACCAGCGGCCAGTCGCGGCGGGAGAGCCGGCGCACGGCCGCGACCAGGCCGTCGCACACGCCCTGCGGGTCGGCCTGCCGGTCGCCGGGCTCCGCGATGCCGAGGGCGGGGCCGGCGATGTCGTACCAGTCGCCGAGGTACTCACGGGCCTCCTCCGGCAGCATCGACACCAGCGCCGGCTGCAGCAACTGCCGTACCACGTTGAAGGGGACCGATCTGAGGGTCTCGCCGCCGCGCGCGGACCAGACCGTGCAGCCGCGGGCCTCGGCGATGCGGCGGGTTTCGGCCAGCAGCGCGGTCTTGCCGAGTCCTGCCTCGCCGCGGAAGACCAGCAGTCCGCCGGACGAGGAACGGTCCGCGCACAGGCTGTCGACCGCCCGCTCGACGGCGGCGACCTCCTCGTCGCGCTCCCACAGGGAAGCCGAGGCGGCGGCCGTGGGCCGTACCTCCGTCATCCCGCTACCTCCCCAAGTCGCCCGAACGACGTACAGACATCGAGCGTAGCCGCCCGATTGCCTGAGTGGAGGGTGCTCGGGGCACCTCTTGCCGTGACGGGTGACACCGGGTGCGGCCGGGCGACGCACTTGTCCCGTCACCAGCCGCCTTCGAGTCAACGCCGCGCAAAATCACGAGAGCTGACGTCCATTCAGCAACGGGGGGATGTGCGGCGCGGCCGACGGGCGCTGGTCGCGGGGTCGGTGGGCAGTTGCATCGAGTGGTACGAGTTCGACGTCTACCGCTACTTCGCGACGATCGTCGCGGCGCGGTTCTTCACGCCGGAGGGCGGCAGCGAGGCCGAGGCTTCCGTCCCGTCGGGGCGGCACTTTTCGGCCGTCTGGGCGACCGGATCGGGCGGCGTCCGGTGCTGGTCCTGGTGATCGTGCTGGCGACGGTGGCGACGACGCTGATCGGCGTGCTGCCGACCTGTGCGCAGGCGGGCGCCCTGGCGCCCTGACTGCTGACCTTCCCGGGTGGTGGTCGTGGCAGTCGTTCACGGTGGCGCTGGGGCTGCTGGCCGGGGCGGGGGCGGCGGCGCTGCTCGCCCGGTGCTGAGGGAGGAGCAGCTGGGGGCGTGGGGTTGGCCGCTGCCGTTTCTGCTCACCCTGCCGCTGGGGCTGGACGCGTTGCGGCTGAGGCTGCGGCTGGACGAGACGCCGGTGTTCGTGGCGGAGCGGGCCGCGGAGACTCCCCCGCCGCGGGACGTGGTCGGGCCGTCATGCTGGGCGCGCGGCGGATCATGGGCTGGGCCGCGGCCGGTTACAGTTCCTCGTCGTACTGCCGTCGTATCTGCAGAGTTCGCCGGGCGCGACGTCCCAGCAGGCGCTGGTGGCGACGGTGCTGGCCAATTCAGGATTCGAGGCGGCGGGCGGTGATGCTGACCAGGGTGGTGCGGGTGCCGGGCTGATGGCGGGCCCGGGCCCTGCGATGCTGTCGCCATCGCTCCCGACGCGAGTGCGGGACGGGCTGGCTGCGGCTTCCGCCACGGGCGGCCCGGCGGGCCGACGCGGCTGCTGCTGGAATAGCCGGTTCCGACTCCTCTCATGCCTCTTTCACCGACGCCTCATACGGTGGGGGCATGACGCAGGAGACTCCTCCCGGGTGGTACGCCGATCCCGGACAGACAAGTGACGGGCCCGCCACCGAGCGCTGGTGGGACGGCCGGGCCTGGACGGACCGCATCCGCCCGGCGCAGCCGCCCGCGACCTGGGGTCCCCCGACAGGTCCGGCGTCCGCCGGTCCTGCACCCACGGACCGGACGCCCCCTGAAGACACCTCGACGACACCGGCCGACCCGCAGGGAGCCGGAGAACCGGCCGACGCCGGGTCGCCGACTGCCGCCGAGGCACCGGGAACCCCCGGGCCGCCCAGCGACGCCACACAGCCCGCAGTCGAACATCCTTCAGGCGCCCAGTCCCCGGGAACCACCGGACGGCCCGGCGGCGTCGCGCAGCCCACGAGCGGGCAGCCGGCCGGGGCGTGGGGCGTGGGGTCCGTCGGACATCCAGGTGCTGCTGGGCAGCCGGGGGCCGGCGGACAGCCCGTCGGCGGCGCATACCCGGCGGCTGCCGGGTATCCCGCCTACCCCTCCTATCCGGCCGCGCCTACGGGCGGCAAAGGGCGGCGGCTGCGGATAGGTGCCGCCGTCGGCGCGGCGGTGGTCGTCCTCACCTGCATCGGTGTGGGCGTGTACGCGCTGGCGGACAACGGCGGCGGGGGCGGCTCACCCACCTCGCAGGGGCCCGGCGGGCCGGGCACGCCCGGGGGCCAGGGCGGGCCGTTCGGCGGACCGGGCGGGTCCGGCGGCTCGGGCGGATCCGGCGGGTCCGGGGGCGACGGCGGGTCCGGTGGGCAGAGTCCGCGGCCCGAGCAGTCCCAGCCGCCGAAGATCAGGAGCGGGTCGGTGACCGATGCGGTCAGCGGCATCAGCCTGCCGATCCCGAAGGGCTGGTACGGCCAGCAGGCCGACGCCGGCGCCCAGGTGACGTCCGACGAGTCCTACAAGTGCCCCGGCGACACCTCCTCGACCTGCACGAAGGGCGGCGCCTACTCGGCCCCGGCCCTGGCGCTGGGCACCAAGGGCGCCACCGCAGAGGAGATCGCGAAGGCGGACATCGCGAAGAACGCCGAGGAGTCCTACGGCGGCAAGTCCTACGGCGGGATCACCTCCCACGACGTGCTGGACTCCAAGGCCGTGACGGTGGCCGGGCAGCAGGGCTACCTGGTCCGCTGGAAGGCCGTCACGAGCAAGGGCGCCGACGGCATCGTGGAGTCGCTCGCGTTCCCCTCCCCCGCCAACGCGAAGCTGATGGTCGTCGTGCGGTTCGGCGTCGACGCGGACCAGAAGGAGACGGTGCTCGACGACATCACCAAGGGCATCAAGGCGTCGACGGGCAGCGGCAACGGTCAGGACGTCTGAGGCCCGGCGCCCCGCACACCGGTCGGCCGGGTGGGGCGCCCCCGCCGCTCACAGGGGCACCCCACCCCGCCGCGGGGGGGGCGGCGCCCCCCGCCCCCACCGCAGAGCGGCGGGGGGGGGGAGAGTGTGGTTGGGCGAAG
>NZ_JBEOXI010000024.1:0-52191 GCF_040296465.1 Streptomyces sp. NPDC002130 | reverse complement strand
TACGCCGTCGACGCTCTGTCCTTCGAGAAGACCGAGCCAGCACGCGGTCGGCCTCGTCGAGGGCGAGGACGGCCACGGAGCCGGGGTGGACCTGGTAGTCACGGCCGACCACGGTGCCGTCGGGCATGACCACCTCGTCGGTGCGCACAGAGGTCTTGTTGCCCGTGAAGGGGGTCGCCGTCGCCCGGATCTCCCACTCCTCCGGGGTGTCCTTGATCGTCATGCCTGTCCTTCCACACGTGCCACACGACCTGCCGAAACGAAACCGGGGTGCACACCCTTTGAAGGGATGCACCCCGGCCACCGTACAACTGGTGTGTTACTTCGAAGTCTTCCGCTCGACCGAGGCCTTGACGAGCCCGGCGAACAGCGGGTGCGGACGCGTCGGACGCGAGCGCAGCTCCGGGTGCGCCTGGGTCGCGACCAGGTACGGGTGGACGTCGCGCGGGTACTCGACGTACTCGACGAGCTTGCCGTCCGGCGAGGTACCGGAGAACAGGATGCCCGCCTTCTTCTCCAGCTCCGCACGGTAGGCGTTGTTCACCTCGTAGCGATGCCGGTGGCGCTCCTCGACGTACTCCTTGCCGTCGTACACCTCGCGCACGATCGACCCCTCGGCCAGCTTCGCCGGGTACATGCCGAGCCGCATGGTGCCGCCCATGTCACCGTCACCGGCGACGATGTCGAGCTGTTCGGCCATGGTGGAGATGACCGGGTGGGAGGTGGCCGGGTCGAACTCGGTGGAGTTGGCGTCGGTGACGTCGGCCAGGTTGCGCGCGGCCTCGATCACGATGCACTGCAGGCCGAGACAGAGGCCGAGCAGCGGGATCTTGTTCTCGCGGGCGTACTTGATCGCGCCGACCTTGCCGAGCACACCACGGTCGCCGAAGCCGCCGGGGATGCAGATGCCGTCGACGTCGCCGAGCTGCGCCGCGGCGCCCGCCGGGGTCTTGCAGTCGTCGGAGGTGACCCACTTGATCTTCACGCGGGCCCGGTTGGCGAAACCGCCGGCGCGCAGGGCCTCGGTGACCGACAGGTAGGCGTCGGGCAGGTCGATGTACTTGCCGACCAGGGCGAGGGTGATCTCGTGGTCGGGGTTGTGGACGCGGTCGAGCAGGTCGTCCCAGGTCGTCCAGTCGACGTCGCGGAACGGCAGGTCCAGCTTGCGGACCACGTAGGCGTCCAGGCCCTCGCCGTGCACCGTCTTCGGGATGTCGTAGATCGAGCGGGCGTCGGGGCAGGCCACGACGGCGGCCTCGTCGACGTCGCACATCAGCGAGATCTTCCGCTTGATCGCGGTGGGCACCTCGCGGTCGCAGCGCAGCACGATCGCGTCCGGCTGGATACCGATGTTGCGCAGGGCCGCAACCGAGTGCTGGGTGGGCTTCGTCTTCAGCTCACCCGAGGGGCCGATGTACGGCAGGAGCGAGATGTGGACGACGAAGACGTTGTCACGGCCGACCTCGTGACGGACCTGGCGGACGGTCTCCAGGAACGGCAGCGACTCGATGTCGCCGACCGTGCCGCCGACCTCGGTGATCACGACGTCGACCTCGTCCGTCGCCATGCGACGGATGCGGTGCTTGATCTCGTTGGTGATGTGCGGGATGACCTGCACGGTGTCGCCCAGGTACTCGCCGCGCCGCTCCTTGGCGATCACGGTGTTGTACACCTGGCCGGTGGTGACGTTCGCGGAGCCGTCGAGGTCGCGGTCGAGGAAGCGCTCGTAGTGGCCGATGTCCAGGTCGGTCTCGGCGCCGTCGTTGGTGACGAACACCTCACCGTGCTGGAAGGGGTTCATCGTGCCCGGGTCCACGTTCAGGTACGGGTCGAGCTTCTGCATCACGACGCGCAGACCGCGGGCCTTGAGCAGCATGCCGAGGCTGGAGGCCGTCAGGCCCTTGCCCAGCGAGGAGGCGACACCCCCGGTGACGAAGATGTGCTTGGTCGTCGAGTTACGAAAAGCGGCGGGCGGCATGGCCAAGACGGGGCTCCCGTGGTCGCGGTCTGGGGGTGCGGTGCGGCTGCCCGCCGGAAATCTCCGGGGTGCCGTCGCTGCGGTTCGGGGGTTCCCTGTCGGGAAGGGGCCCACCGGTCCACGGGCTACCAGCGTATCAGCGCCGCGGGGCGATGGCTTCCGGCCACGCTCCGCACACATCCCGACACGGAGGCGACCACGCTCACCGCTTCCTCACCCGTTGCTCACTCGTTCGGCGTACTCCCCTTGTCCGGACGGGCACCCGGATCATCCGCGTGCGTCGTATCCTGCTCGGACACTCACTGCCGAGCCCGTCCGGCCCAACGGCACCACCCTCCGCCCGTAAGCACCGGAACAACGTGAGCTCGTCAGTTCGTTGAGCAACAATTGGCGCTTTGCATCACGGCTGAGCGACCTGTTTTGCTTCATCGCTCAATGACGCATTGCAAGACCTGCTGAAACCCCCCTTGACCGCACTAGCGACAGCCCCCTCGTGGGGTGACGTGGCCGTTCGACTGGAGTTGCACGTGGCCGGGCGCATCGAAGACTACGCACTCATCGGAGACATGCAGACCGCTGCCCTGGTCTGCCGGGACGGGACAGTCGACTGGCTGTGCCTGCCCCGCTTCGACTCGCACGCCGTCTTCGCCGGCCTGCTGGGCAACGAGGAGCACGGCTTCTGGCGGCTCGGACCCGCCTACGCCTCCGACCAGCAGCCCCCCACCGCCGCGCGGCGCAGCTACCGGGGCGACTCGCTGATCCTGGAGTCCGAGTGGGACACCCAGCGGGGCACGGTCCGGGTGACCGATTTCATGCCGCCGCGCGACGGCGCCCCGCAGCTGATCCGGATCGTGGAGGGCGTCTCGGGCCGGGTGCCGATGCGCTCGGCGCTCAGGATGCGGTTTTCCTACGGGCGGGTGGTGCCGTGGGTGCACAAGCACGAGGGGCGCACGGTGGCCGTCGCGGGTCCCGACTCCGTGTGGTTCGACACATCCGCGGAGACCTACGGCAAGTCGCTGACGACGTACGCGGACTTCACGGTCGCGCCGGGTGACCGGATCGCGTTCACGATCTCCTGGCAGCCCTCGCACAAGGAGCCGCCGCCGCTGCCGGAGCCGGAGCAGTCGCTGGAGGCGACGGAGGACTTCTGGCGCGAGTGGGTCGACCACTGTACGTACCACGGCCCCTACCGGGAGGCCGTGATCCGCTCGCTGATCACGCTGAAGGCCCTGACGTACGCCCCGACCGGCGGCATCGTCGCCGCGCCGACCACCTCCCTGCCGGAGGACATCGGCGGCGTCCGCAACTGGGACTACCGCTACACCTGGCTGCGCGACGCGGCGATCACGCTGTCCTCGCTGCTGCGCACCGGCTACCGCGAGGAGGCCCGCGCCTGGCGCGAGTGGCTGCTGCGGGCGGTGGCCGGCGACCCGGAGAACCTGCAGATCATGTACGGCATCGCCGGTGAGCGTGAGCTCGGCGAGGCGGAGCTGGACTGGCTGCCGGGCTACGAGAACTCCACCCCGGTCCGGGTCGGCAACGGCGCGGCCCACCAGCTCCAGCTGGACGTGTACGGCGAGGTCACCGAGGCCCTGCACCTGGCCCACATGACAGGCCTCGCCCGCAACGACTACGCCTCCCTGCTCCAGCTGAAGCTGATCCGCTACCTGGAGGACCACTGGCAGGACCCGGACGAGGGCATCTGGGAGGTGCGCGGCCCGCGCCGCCACTTCGTGCACTCCAAGGTGATGGCCTGGGTCGCGGTCGACCGCACGATCAAGCTGATCGAGTCCGGCGACGCGGACGGCCCGCTGGAGCGCTGGCGGGAACTGCGCGAGGACATCCACCGGGACGTGTGCGAGCGGGGCTACGACAAGGAGCGCAACACCTTCACGCAGTCGTACGGCTCGAAGGAGCTGGACGCCTCCCTGCTGCTGATCCCGCAGGTGGGCTTCCTGCCGCCGGACGACAAGCGGGTCATCGGCACGATCGAGGCGATCCAGCGGGAGCTGTCCACCCCGGACGGCTTCATCCTGCGCTACCCGACCTCGGGCGGCGACGAGGGCGTGGACGGTCTGCCCGGTGACGAGGGCGCGTTCCTGGCCTGCTCGTTCTGGATGGCCGACGACCTGGCGATGATCGGCCGCGTCGACGAGGCCCGCAAGCTGTTCGAGAAGCTGCTGTCGCTGCGCAACGACCTCGGTCTGCTGGCCGAGGAGTGGGACCCGCGCCTGCAGCGCCAGGTCGGCAACTTCCCGCAGGCGTTCAGCCACGTGCCGCTGATCGACACGGCGCTGCGTCTGACCGCTTCGGGCGCCTACGGCGGCTGAGCGGGGCGCCCCCGAGGGGTCACTCCGGCCTGAGGGCCGTGAGGGTGCGCTCGCCCGCGGGGTCGCCGGCCGTGGCCGGGACGAGGGCGATCTCGTCGAGTCCGGCCTCGGCGTAGGCGGCGATGCGGGCGCGGACCGTGTCCGTGTCGCCGACCAGGGCGACCGTGCCGGCGGCCTCGGGCGGCAGGGCCCGCAGCAGGGTGTCCGGATCGGCGCCCTTGGCGGCCAGCTCGACGACGGGGGCGAGCCCCGCGTCGACGAACATGTCGCTGTAACCCGGCACGGCGAGGTAGCCGACGACGCTGCGCAGAACCTGGTTGAGCGACTCCGGCTCCGGGTCGACGGCGGCGGGCAGCCAGGCGGCCAGCCGCGGCGGTGTACGGCCCGCCTTCTCGGCGGCGGCGAGCATCCGGGCCCGCAGCATGCGGACCTGCTCGGGCGAGACGAGGTCGAGCAGCATCCGGTCGGCGTGCGCGACGGCCGCGGCCACGGCCCGCTCCCCGAACGCCGCGACGGTGACCATGCCTCCGGGCGGCGGGAGCCGGCGGAGTAAGCCGCTGCCGGGCACGATCGGCTCCCCGGGCACGCTGTGCATCAGCGTCCGCACGGCCGCCGCCGACTCCGCGAGGGCGGCGGCGGGCCGGGTGCGCGGCCTGCCGTGCACGCCCCACGGCCCGCGCCGAGGCGCCAGGCCGCGACGCCGATGTCGTAGGCGTCGAGGCGGCTCAGGACGCCGGAGGACGGGGCCTTGATGACGTGCTGCTCGCGGGCGACCGGCAGGGCCGCGTCCGGGTCGCCGCCCTGGGCCGCGATCATGCGGCGCCAGACGTCCATCGCCGAGCCGTCGGCCAGGGCCTTCGCCGGGTCGGCGTCCTTGATGCCGGCCGCGTCGAGCATCTCGCGGGCGAGTGCGATCGTCAGCTCGACGACGTCCGCGGGGCCGCCGCCCGCCAGCACCTCGACCGACTCGCGGACCTCCAGCGCGTTGCCGGCGGTGAGGCCGAGCGGGGTGGACATGTCGGTGAGGAGCGCGACCGTCTTCACGCCGTGGTCCGTGCCCAGGCCGACCATCGTGGAGGCCAGTTCGCGGGCGTCCTCGATGGTCTTCATGAAGGCGCCGGTGCCGACCTTGACGTCCAGGACGAGAGAACCGGTGCCCTCCGCGATCTTCTTCGACATGATCGAGGAGGCGATCAGCGGGATCGCCTCGACCGTGCCGGTGACGTCCCGCAGGGCGTAGAGCTTCTTGTCGGCGGGGGCGAGGCCGTCACCCGCCGCGCAGATGACCGCGCCGGTGGTGTCGAGGACGTTCAGCATCTCCTCGTTGGACAGCAGCGCACGCCAGCCGGGGATCGACTCCAGCTTGTCGAGCGTGCCGCCGGTGTGGCCGAGGCCGCGGCCGGACAGCTGCGGTACGGCAGCGCCGCAGGCGGCTACCAGCGGGGCGAGCGGCAGGGTGATCTTGTCGCCGACGCCGCCCGTGGAGTGCTTGTCGGCGGTCGGGCGGGACAGGGACGAGAAGTCCATGCGCTCGCCGGAGGCGATCATCGCGGCCGTCCAGCGGGCGATCTCGCGGCGGTTCATGCCGTTCAGCAGGATCGCCATGGCGAGAGCGGACATCTGCTCGTCGGCGACCTCCCCGCGGGTGTACGCGTCGATGACCCAGTCGATCTGCGCGTCGCTGAGCTCACCGCGGTCCCGCTTGGTGCGGATGACGGAGATGACGTCCATGGCCATGGCTTGGCTTCCTTCCGAGGTTTCCAGAAGCCGTACGGCCCCCCTGAGCCGGTCGCGTGAGCAACTCAGAGGGGCCGCACGGAAGTTACTTGCTGAGGTGCTCCGGGCCGAAGGCCTGGGGCAGCATCTCCGAGAGCGGCAGGATCCCCGCTGGGGTCTCCAGCAGGAGGTCCGGGCCGCCGAACTCGTGGAGCAGTTGACGGCAGCGGCCGCACGGGACGAGCGTGTCGCCGTCGCGGTCGACGCAGGTGAAGTGCGTCAGCCGGCCGCCGCCGGTGTTGTGCAGCTCGGACACCAGGCCGCACTCGGCGCAGAGTCCGAGTCCGTACGAGGCGTTCTCGACGTTGCAGCCGGAGATGATCCGGCCGTCGTCGACCAGGGCCGCCACGCCGACCGGGTAGCCGGAGTACGGGGCGTACGCCCGGGACATGGCGTCCCGGGCCACCGCGCGCAGCTTCTCCCAGTCGACGGCCGGTCCGGTGCCGGTCACTTGCCCTGCCCCTTCCGGTACGGCAGCCCGTCCGCCTTCGGCATCCGCAGCCGCTGCGCGGACATCGCGAGGACCACCAGGGTGATGACGTACGGCGTGGCGGACACGACCTGGTTCGGGACCTCGTCGGTGGTCGCGTACCAGGCGAACACCAGGGCGGCGACGACCGCGGTGATGATCGACGGGACGTACTTCTTGCGGACGACGAGGAAGATCGCCCCGATGATCAGCAGCAGCGCGCCGAGCAGCAGCAGGGCGTGCACGTTGGCGGAGCCGCCGCGCAGGTTGAGGCTGTCGGTGTAGCCGAACAGGCCCGCGCCGAGGGCGAGGCCGCCCGGCATCCAGTTGCCGAAGATCATCGCCGCGAGGCCGATGAAGCCGCGTCCGCTGACCTGGCCCTCCAGGTAGAAGGGGTTGGCGACGATGGACAGGAAGGCACCGCCGAGGCCGGCCAGACCGCCGGAGATGACGACGGCGATGTACTTGTACTTGTAGACGTTGACGCCGAGGGACTCGGCGGCGACCGGGTTCTCGCCGCAGGAGCGCAGCCGCAGGCCGAACGCGGTGCGCCACAGGATCCACCAGGTGCCGGGGATCAGCGCGATGGCGATCAGGGTCAGCCAGGACACGTTGGTGACCAGGCCGCCGAGCAGGCCGGCGATGTCCGAGATCAGGAACCAGCCGTGGGCGTTGAGGTCCCGCAGGGCGTCGGACAGTCCGGGGACCGTGAAGTTGCCGAGGGACTCCACCGCCGGGGACTGCTTGGCGGAGCCGCCGGTGTGGCCCTCGAAGGCGAGGGGCGCGAGGTAGCGGGTGGCGCCGAGGGCGAGGATGTTGATGGCCACACCGGAGACGATGTGGTTGACGTTGAAGGTGACGGTCACCAGGGCGTGCAGCAGACCGCCGATCGCGCCGCCGAGGATGCCGACCAGGACACCGGTCCACGGGCCCCACTGGAAGCCGGCCCAGGCGCCGAACCAGGTGCCGAGGATCATCATGCCCTCGAGGCCGATGTTGACCACGCCCGCGCGCTCGGCCCACAGACCGCCCAGACCGGCGAGGCCGATCGGCACGGCGAGCTGGAGCGCGGTGGACATCTGGCTGACGTTGGTGATGCCGTCGGCGCCCGTGATGATGCGGACGATCGAGGTGAGCGCCAGGCCTCCGGCGATGACGAGCAGCAGGACGGGCCACGACAGGCGGCGGCCGGTCGGCGCCGCGGGCTGCAGCGTGGGCTGGTTGACGTCGGTCGCGGTGGTCATCGGCCAGCCACCTCCTTCGTGTTCTGAGCGCCGAGGACGTGTCCGGCGGCGAGTTCGGCGCCGACGCGACGCTGCTGGCGGCGCAGACCCCATTCGCGGACGGCCTCGTAGGAGACGACGACCGAGAGGACGATCAGGCCCTGCATGATGACCGCGATCTCCTTGTCGTAGCCGTGGAAGTCCAGCTCGGGCGAGGCCTTGTCGAGCCAGGCCCACAGCAGGGCGGCGAAGGCGATGCCGACCGGGCTGTTGCGGCCGAGCAGGGCGATGCCGATGCCGAGGAAACCGATGCCGGTGGGGAAGTTGAGGTCGTAGGTGTGGCTGTCGCCGAGCAGGATCGGCAGGCCGGCCAGGCCCGCGATGCCGCCGGAGATCAGCATGGCGGTCAGCACCATGCGCTTGGGGTCGACGCCACTGGCCGCGGCGGCGGTCGACGAGGCGCCGGAGGCACGCAGGTCGAAGCCGAAGCGGGTGCGGTTGAGGACGACCCAGTAGCCGATGCCGAGCAGGACGGCGAGCAGCACCAGGCCGTAGATCTCACCGGCGTCGCCCAGGCTGATCCCGGGGATCCAGCCGGACTCGGACATCTCGCCGGTGGTGTTGTTGTTGCCGGCCTTGACGCCGAAGACGTTCGGCAGCCACATGTAGGCGATCACGGAGGTGGCGATCGCGTTGAGCATGATCGTGGCGACCACCTCGCTGACGCCGCGGGTGACCTTGAGGACGCCGGCGATGCCGGACCAGAAGGCGCCGGTGAGGACGGCGGTCAGGAGCAGCAGCGGGACCTGCAGGGCGGCCGGCAGGTTCACATGGGCGCCGACGACGGCGGCCATCATGGCGCCGAGCTGGTACTGGCCGTCGACGCCGATGTTGAACAGGTTCATCCGGAAGCCGATGGCCACCGCGAGGGCCGCGATGTAGTACATCGAGGCCTGGTTGATGATCAGGACCTGGATGTCGGAGAAGCCCAGCTGCTCGAACATCAGGGCGAACGGCTCGAAGGGGCTCTTGCCCGAGGCGAGCAGCACGATCGCGCTCAGGACGAAGGCCACGGCCAGCGCGATGACCGGTCCGGCCACCGCGAGGAGCAGGCGCTCCTTGTCGAACTTCTTCATCAGCGGGCCTCGTCTTCCGGAGCCTCGGGGGCGTCTGCCTTCGAGGTCTCGGGGGTGTCGTCGTGCTCGAGGTGCCCGGTGGCGGCGCCGGTCATGGCCGAGCCGAGCTCCTCGGGGGTGATGGTGGCCGGGTCGGCGTCCGCGACCAGCTTGCCGTTGTAGATCACGCGCAGCGTGTCGGACAGGCCGATCAGCTCGTCCAGGTCGGCGGAGATCAGCAGCACGGCCAGGCCCTCGCGGCGCGCCTCGCGGATGTGGTCCCAGATGGCGGCCTGGGCGCCGACGTCCACGCCCCGGGTGGGGTGCGCGGCGATGAGGAAGCGCGGCTTGTGGCTCATCTCGCGGCCGACGATCAGCTTCTGCTGGTTGCCGCCGGACAGGGAGGCGGCGGTGACGTCGATGCCGGGGGTGCGGACGTCGTACTCCGTGACGATCCGGCGGGTGTCCTCCTGGGCCGCCTTCGGGTCCAGCCAGACGCCCTTGGCGAGGGGCTTCTCGGTGACGTGGCCGAGGATGCGGTTCTCCCAGAGGGGTGCCTCCAGCAGGAGACCGTGGCGGTGCCGGTCCTCGGGGATGTAGCCGATGCCCTGCTCGCGACGCCTGCGGGTGGGCCAGGCGGTGATCTCCTCGTCGGCGAGCCGGATGGTGCCGGTGTCGGCGGGCCGGAGGCCGATGAGGGCGTCGACGAGTTCGGTCTGGCCGTTGCCCTCGACGCCGGCGATGCCGAGGATCTCACCCGCGTGGATGGTGAAGCTGATGTCGTCCAGGAGGGCCTTGCCGCCGGGGGCGGCGAGGCGCAGCCGGTCGACGCTGATGACCGGGCGGTCGGTGACCGTGGATTCGGCCGTCTCGGGCGTGGGCAGCTCGCTGCCGACCATCATCTCGGCGAGCTGACGGGGCGTCGTCTCGGAGGGGACGGCCGTGCCGACGGTGGTGCCGCGGCGGATGACGGTGATGTCGTCGGCGACGGAGAGCACCTCGCCGAGCTTGTGGGAGATGAAGATGACCGACAGGCCCTCGGAGCGCAGTTCGCGCAGGTTGGCGAAGAGGGCGTCCACTTCCTGCGGCACGAGCACGGCGGTCGGCTCGTCGAGGATGAGGGTGGTGGCGCCGCGGTAGAGGACCTTGAGGATCTCCACGCGCTGGCGGGCGGCGACACCGAGCTCCTCGACGAGGAGGTCGGGCTCGACGCCGAGGCCGTAGCGCTCGGAGAGCTCCTTGATCTTGCGGCGGGCCTTGGCGCCGATGCCGTGGAGCTTCTCGCTGCCGAGGACCACGTTCTCGAGGACCGTGAGGTTGTCGGCGAGCATGAAGTGCTGGTGGACCATGCCGATGCCGCGGACGATGGCGTCGGCCGGCGACGAGAAGCTGACCTGCTCCCCATTGACGGCGATGGTGCCCTCGTCCGGCTTCTGCATGCCGTAGAGGATCTTCATCAGCGTGGACTTGCCGGCGCCGTTCTCCCCGACGAGGGCGTGCACGGTGCCCTTGCGGACGCTGAGGTGGATGTCGTGGTTGGCCACGACTCCGGGGAAACGCTTGGTGATCCCGGCGAGTTCGACGGCGGTCACCGATTCGTTGACCGCCGCTCCGGCCGGAGGGCTGCTGGACGCGTTGATGGCGCACACTCCTGGGGACGGGGGCCGTCTACGCGCGTAGCGCCCCTACGGCATACAAAGGGGCCGACGCCCCGCGGCAACGGGGTACGAGGAGCAGCTCCCCGTACCCCGTCGAGCGGACGTAACCCCGGGGGTTACCGCCTGCTTCGAGGCAGTCGCTCGTCAGCTGCTCTTGACCTTGATCTCGCCGCTGATGATCTTCTCCTTGGCCGTCTTGATGGCTGCCTGGAGCTCGGCGTCGTCCGCGAACTTCGGGTTGGAGTTCGACAGGCTCACCTCGCCGGACTTCAGATCGCCACGAACGATACCGGTCTCGGGCTTGCCGTCCTCGACCGACTTCGCCAGGTTGTACACCGCCTTGGCGACGTCCTTCATCGCCGACGTCAGGATGGAGTCCTTGTACTTGGCGAGGGCTTCCTGCTGGTACTGGTCGGAGTCGACACCGATGGCCCACACCTTCTCGGCGGCGGCGGCCTCGATGACACCCTGACCGGACAGACCGGCGGCCGCGTAGACGACGTCGGCCTTCTTCTCGATCTGACCCTCGGCAGCCGTCTTGCCCTTGTCGGGGCTGGCGAAACCGCCCTCCTCGGCCGTCTGCGTGAGGTACTGCGAGAGCACCTTGACCTTGGGGTCGGTGTCCTTGACGCCCTGCGCGAAGCCCGCCTGGAACTTGTGGATCAGCGGGATGTCCACGCCGCCGACGAAGCCGACGACCTTGGTCTTGCTGGTCTTGGCGGCGGCCACGCCGGCCAGGTAGGAGGCCTGCTCCTCGTTGAAGACCAGGTCGGCCACGTTCTTGGTGTTGATCGTGGCGTCGTCGACGATGCCGAAGGTGGTCTTCGGGAACTTCTCCGCGGCACCCTTGACGGCCGCGGCGTACGCGTAGCCGACACCGACGACCGGGTTGTAGCCCTGCTTGGCCAGGGAGACCAGGCGCTGCTCCTTGTCGGCGTTCGTCTCGCCCTCGGTGGGCTCCACGTCGGCCGTCTGGTACCCGAACTCCTTCTTCGCCTGCTCCAGGCCCGCGTAAGCGGCGTCGTTGAAGGACTGGTCGCCCTTGCCGCCGACGTCGTAGGCGATGGCGAGGCCCTTGTCGCCCTTCGAGTCCGACGACCCGGCAGAGGTCGAGGTGCCGCCGCAGGCGGAGAGCGCGAGGGCCAGGGAGGCGGTCGCTGCGCCTGCGACCGTGATCCGGGAAATCCGGCGCATGTGTGGGTGCTCCTGTCGTACAACCGAGGTGCACAGCGCCGGACGGTTCAGCTTCAGCGCTGGCTTCGCCGCAGATTAACGCGCGTAGACCTGCCTGAAAACCCCTTCTGTCCACCTTGTTATGCGCCCGTGGCCAAGCCATCACCCAGGCTTGGCCGGGACGTTGCCGACCGCAAACGGGGCGTGGCGCTGGGTGATCCGGTTGGGGGGCGGCCGGGTCCCCACAGGAGCCGGGAAACGCGGAGGCCGGGAAACGCGAAGCGGGCGGGCACCCAGGGGGTGCCCGCCCGCTTCGGCTGGTCAGACCGGTCGGATCACTCGGTGTTGACCTTGATCTTGCCGTCGATGATCTCCTGCTTGGCCTTGTTCACCGCGTCCTGGAGCCCCGCGACCTTCGCGTACTCCGGGTTGGACTCCGACAGGCCCACGCCGTTGACCTTCAGGTCGAAGGTCTGGGTGCCGGACAGCGGCTTGTCGTCCTGGACCGACTTGGACAGGGCGTAGACCGCGCCGCCGACGTCCTTGAGCGCGGAGGTGAGGATGTAGTTCTTGTACGGCGCCAGGGCGGCCTGCTTGTACTGGTCGGAGTCGACGCCGATCGCCCAGACCTTCGCCTTGGCGGCGGCCTCGATGACACCCTGGCCGGACAGACCGGCGGCCGCGTAGAGCACGTCGGCCTTCTTCTCGATCTGGCCCTCGGCGGCGGCCTTGCCCTTGTCGGGGCTGGAGAAGCCGCCCTCCTCGGCCGTCTGCGTCAGGTACTGCGACAGGACCTTCACCCCGGGCTTGGTGTCCTCGACACCTTGCTTGTAACCGGCCTCGAACTTGTGGATCAGCGGGATGTCCACACCGCCCACGAAGCCGACGACGTCGCTCTTCGTGGCCTTGGCGGCGGCGACGCCGGCGAGGTAGGAGGCCTGCTCCTCGGCGAAGACGAGGGAGGCGACGTTCTTGCCCTCGACGACCGAGTCCACGATGCCGAAGGTGGTCTTCGGGTACTTGGAGGCCACGGCCTTCATCGCCGGGCCGTAGGCGAACCCGACGCCGATGACCGGGTTGTAGCCCTGCTTGGCCAGCGACGCCAGGCGCTGCTCCTTGTCGGCGTTCGTCTCGCCCTCGGTGGGCTCGATGTCGGCCGTCTTGTAGCCGAACTCGTCCTTGGCCTTGGTGAGGCCGGCGTAGGCGGCGTCGTTGAAGGACTGGTCGCCCTTGCCGCCGACGTCGTACGCGATGGCGACGCCGCGGTCGCTGCTGTCGCTGTCGCCGCTGTCACTGCTGGTGCCGCCGCAGGCCGTGGCAACGAGCCCGAGCGACGCGACCCCCACCGCGACACGGGTCAGTTTGGAAATCCGACGCATCTGAAGTTCCCCATTCTCCAAAGCCCCGCAGTGGGTGCTCGGTTCGGCGCACATTAACGCGCGTAGACACTCCTGGGAACGGTTCGCCGGGGGGCCGTTATCCATTCGTGCCGATGGCCGGTTACGCCCTTGTGAACCACGGGATCGAACGGGGTCGAAAGGTGTAGTCGGGAATACGGCGCGTGCCTACCTCGTGACGCGCACCAGGCTGCCGTGCGGCTGCGCCGCTCGCAACTGGAGGGGATGCGGTGGCCGGTCGTGCCGGGTGGCCGGTCATGCCGGGTGGCGGGTCGGGGGTGTGGCTGCCCGGGCCCGGGCCGCGGGGCTCAAGGTCGTCGGGGTCGTGCGGCGGCGTCGTGGCTTGTCGCGCAGTTCCCCGCGCCCCCAGAACCCGTGCGGCGCCGTTGTGGCTGGTCGCGCAGTTCCCCGCGCCCCCAAAACCCGTCGGCGCCGTCGTTCGTCGCGCAGTTCCCCGCGCCCCCAAAACCCGTCGGCGCCGTCGTTCGTCGCGCAGTTCCCCGCGCCCCCAAAACACGTGCGCCGTCGTGGTTGTCGCGCGGTTCCCCGCGGCCCCCAAGAAGGGGGGGGGGCCGCCCCCGTCCGGAGGAGAGCAGGGGCGCCACGTCCCAAGAGGCTCGGCCGGTCAGGAGGGTCTAGCGGAGGCCGTTGACCAGGGCCGCGGCCGTGAAGAGTTCCACGCCTACCGTGATGGCCGACTCGTCGACGTCGAAGTCGCCCTGGTGGAGGTCGCGCACATGGCGTTCGCCGGGGGTGCGGACGCCCAGGCGGGCCATCGCGCCGGGGACGTGCTCCAGGTACCAGGAGAAGTCCTCGCCGCCGAGGCTCTGCTCGGTGCCCTCGACGGACTCGACCCCGCGGCGGGCGATCATCGCGTCGCGCAGCAGCTCGGTGACGCCGGGCTCGTTGACGACGGGCGGCACGCCGCGCACGTAGTTGATCTCCGACTTGGCGCGGTGGAGGTTGGCGACCTCGTCGATCGCCGCGACCACGACGTCGGGGGCCTGCCGCCACGCCTCCAGGTCGAGGCAGCGCACGGTGCCGGAGAGCTCGGCGTGCTGCGGGATCACGTTCGGCGCGTGCCCGGACTCGACGCGGCCCCAGGTGATGGCGAGCCCGCTGCGGCTGTCGAAGCGCCGGCCGACCAGCGCGGGCACGTCGGTGACGACGCGGGCGGCGGCGGTGACCAGGTCGGTCGTGAGGTGGGGGCGGGCGGTGTGGCCGCCCGGGCCGTCCAGGCCGATCTCCAGCCGGTCACAGGCGGAGGTGATGGGGCCCTCGCGGAGTCCGATTTTGCCGGCGTCCACCCGGGGGTCGCAGTGCACGGCGATGATCGCGCCGACGCCTTCCAGCGCCCCGCCCTTGATGGCGTCGGCGGCACCGCCGGGCAGCACCTCCTCGGCGGGCTGGAAGATCAGCCGGACGGGACGGGGCAGGGCGCCCTGCCGGTGCAGTTCGGCGAGGACCAGGCCGGCGCCGAGGACGACGGTGGTGTGCACGTCGTGACCGCAGGCGTGCGCACGGTCGGGCACGGTCGAGCGGTACGGGCACTCCGCCTTGGTGTCCGGAATGGGCAGGCCGTCGATGTCGGCCCGCAGGGCGAGCATGCTGGGACCGCCGTCCCACTGCTCGCCCTCCACGCCGATGTCACAGACGAGTCCGGTCCCCACGGCGAGGACGCGCGGCTTGAGGCCGGCCCGCTCGAGCCGCTCCTTGATCGCGGCGGTCGTGCGGAACTCCTGGTTGCCCAGCTCCGGGTGCATGTGGAGGTCGCGCCGGAACGCGATGAGCTCGGCCCGCAGAGCGTCGGGCAGTGCACCGGGAAGTACGGCTCCGCCGGGAAGATCGACCTCGGACTCCAGTGACATCAGTGGCTTCACCCTTTGAAGGGTAGGGCGCCCGGGCGGTCGACCGACCCTGGATCAACAAAACTTCAACCCGATAGGGGAAGAAAATATGATCGCCCGGCGCATAGCTATCAAGTGAGATGGGTAAACTCGCCTGCCTTTTGGGCCGGACCGGGCCATCCACCCCCCAGAGTGTGACTTCGACCACATCGACGCCACGACTCCGGTATCCATCCATCCTCTCCACGGATACCACGCCGTGCGCGGCGAACACCGGCGTGTTCATCAGCCGGACGCGCGCCCCGCTAGTGTGCGCTTCGTGCGCGCCCCCGAGTTTGTCGAGTCCACGCAGGCCTCGTACGACGCCATCGCCGAGGCCTATGCCGCCGAGCACCCCGACAGCCTGGCCGGAAGACCGCTGGAGCGGGCGCTGCTGTCGGCCTTCGTGGAGCTGGTCCGGGCGCCGGGGGTACCCGGGCGGCCGCCGGTCGCGGACATCGGCAGCGGGCCGGGGTACGTGACGGCGCGGCTGCACGAGGCCGGGCTGCCGGTGTTCGGGGTCGACGCGTCGCCCCGCATGGTGGCCCTGGCGCGCCGGGCCCACCCGCAGCTGCGCTTCCACGTCGGTTCGATGACGGCCCTGGACCTGCCGGAGGCGACGCTCGGCGGCATCGTCGCGCTCTACTCGATCATCCATGTGCCGGACGATCATCTGCCGTCCGTCTTCGCCGAGTTCCGCCGCGTCCTGCTGCCGGGGGCGCCGGTGCTGCTCGGCTTCCAGTCCGGGGACGAGGACGGGCACCAGCGCCTGACCGAGCGCTTCGGGCAGGAGATCTCGCTCGACTACTACTGGCGCACGCCCGACACGGTCGCCGGGCACCTCACCAGGGCGGGCCTCGACCTCCACGCCCGTGTCCTGCGCGAGCCGGAGGCCGGGGAGAAGCTGCCGCGCGCGTTCCTGCTGGCGCGCAGGCCGCCGGTGGACGGGACGCCCACGGCGGACGACTAGGGCCTGCAGTTCGGTCCGGTGCCCGGGCCGAACGGGGGCCCCGCTGCTGACGCCCAGGGGCTGTCGTTCGGTCCGGTGTCCGGGTCGGCTCCGGCTCCTATCCGGCCGCCACCGCTCCCGGTGTCCCTGCCGGGCCCGGCAGGCCCGGCGGGGGTGGTGAGGCGGTGAGGCGCGCCGTGCCCGCCGGGCCCGTGGGGTCGGCCGGCTCCGCCGTGCCCGGGTGCGGTGGGCCCTGCGGAGGCACCGGGGCCGCCGGCGACAGCCGGTGCACGTCCCGGGCCGTCCCCGTCACCCCGGACAGGAAGCCCTGGGCGCGCGGGGAGGCGTTCTCGGTCAGCCAGGAGGGGTCGATGTCGCAGACCGCGACCCGTACCTCCGTGCCGGACAGGGCGAGAGGGAGGGTGTGGACGACCGTGGAGGGGAAGCTGAGGATCGTCCGGCCGATGGGACCGCGGCGGGCGATCAGTTCGAGGGGGAGTTCGGGGCGGACGATCTCCAGGCCCGTCTCGACCGCGAGGCGGTGGAGCTTGTCCGTGCTCTCGCGGCGGTGGGCGAAGTAGCGGGTGGCGCCGTGGGCCCTGGCCAGGGCGTGGACGGCCTCCAGATAACGGCCGTCGTCCACCACGCCGGTCTCCACCAGGGACGTGCCGACCATGTCGGCGCCCTTGGTGATCCGGGGCGGTCCGAAGCGGGCCCGGGTCCAGGCGAAGGCGTTGGCGCTCACCGTGACGCCCGCCGGGGTCTCCTCCATCGGCATGGAGGAGAAGATCTCGATGCGGCGGCGGTCGCCGGGGGTCAGCCGGCGGCGGGCCGAGGCCGACACCGGCGCGAAGACCACGTCCCGCGGGCCGGGACGGCCGCCCTTGCGGTGCCAGCGCACCAGCCGCTCGCCACGGGCCAGCTGCCCGACGAACTCCATCGTCGCCGTGCCGTCGTCGACGACGACCAGGTCACGGGCGCGGGTGATCGTCAGCAGCAGCTGGACGTAGCGGGAGAAGGGGTCTCCCAGCACGACCCGGCGTGCCCTGCGGAGCGGGCCGGTCAGGCCGCCGATGGTCTGGAAGGGCGCCAGGGGCCCGCCGCGCGCTTCCTCCCAGCGGACCTGGTGCCCCTCGTCGCGGGCCAGGTCGGACATCCGCCGCAGCTGGCCGCGCGTCATCGGGTCGACGGGCGACAGCACCACGAGGGTGAGCCCCACGCCGGGGGCGTGCGCGTGCGCCCACTCCAGCACGTTCAGCAGCTGTACCGGGCTCTCGACGAAGGCGAGAGTGTGGGGGCCGGCGTTCCCGGCGCGGGGGCTCATCGACGTACGACCGTCCCGTCGTAAGGGGGGTGGGGATGGTGGGTTCAAACGCCGACCGGCTCGCCCGCCGCCGTGGCGATCTCCGCCTCGGCGACCACACCGGCGACGCGGCGCAGCTTCTTCATCGGGCCCAGCTCGGACTCGTAGACCTTCTTGACGCCGTCGCCGAGGGAGGCCTCGATGGTGCGGATGTCGCGGACGAGGCGCGTGAGGCCCTGCGGCTCCACGGAGGCGGCCTGGTCGGAGCCCCACATGGCGCGGTCGAGGGTGATGTGGCGCTCGACGAAGGTGGCGCCGAGGGCGACGGCGGCGAGGGTGGTCTGCAGGCCGGTCTCGTGGCCGGAGTAGCCGATCGGGACGTTCGGGTACTCGGCCTGGAGGGTGTTGATGACCCGGAGGTTGAGCTCCTCGGCCTTCGCCGGGTAGGTCGAGGTGGCGTGGCAGAGCAGGATGTTCTCGCTGCCCAGAACCTCGACGGCGTGACGGATCTGCTTCGGCGTCGACATGCCGGTGGACAGGATGACCGTGCGGCCGGTGGCGCGCAGGGCGCGCAGCAGCTCGTCGTCGGTGAGGGAGGCGGAGGCGACCTTGTGGGCGGGGACGTCGAACTTCTCCAGGAAGGCGACGGCCTCGGTGTCCCACGGGGAGGCGAACCAGTCGATGCCCTTCTTCTTGCAGTAGGCGTCGATCTGGCCGTACTCCTCCTCGCCGAACTCCACGCGGTGGCGGTAGTCGATGTACGTCATGCGGCCCCAGGGGGTGTCGCGCTCGATGTCCCACTGGTCGCGCGGGGTGCAGATCTCCGGGGTGCGCTTCTGGAACTTGACCGCGTCGCAGCCGGCCTCGGCGGCGGCGTCGATGAGCTTGAAGGCGTTCTCGATGTCGCCGTTGTGGTTGATGCCGATCTCGCCGGTCACGTAGACGGGGCGGCCGGGGCCGGCCTCGCGCGAACCGAACTTGCGGATGCGGGAGTTGTTGCTCATGGCGAAGAGTTCCTTACTTGGTGAGGGAATCGAGAGAGGGGCCGAGGATCCAGCTGGCGATCTCCCGGATCGCGCCGTCACCGCCGGGGACGGTGGTGACCGCGCGTGCGGCGCCGCGCACGACGTCGTGGGCGCTCGCGACCGCCACGGGCCAGCCCACGAGGGCGAAGCACGGGAGGTCATTGACGTCGTTGCCGACGTAGAGCACGCGCTCCGGCGCGATGCCCTGCTCCTCGCACCACTGCTTCAGCGCGAGGTCCTTGCGGTCGATGCCGTGCAGCACCGGGAGCTTGAGCTTCCGGGCCCGGGCGGCGACCACAGGGTTCTGTTCCGTGGACAGGATGAGCATCTTGAGGCCGCTGTTGCGCAGGGCCGCGATGCCGAGTCCGTCCCCGCGATGCACGGAGACGAACTCCCGTCCCTCGGAGTCGACGAGCACCCGGTCGTCGGTCTGGGTGCCGTCGAAGTCGAGGACGACCGCGTCGATGTCGTCGGCGGTCGGGAGGGCCCCGGGGCGGTCCGCGTCGAAGAGCGGCGCGAGGGCCCGGGCGCGGGCGAGGTCGTGCGGGTCGTCGATCTCCAGCACGCGCGCCGGGTCCGTGCGGACCAGCTCGGTGCGGCCGAAGAAGCGGTGCTGGTGCTTGCGGAAGCCGGACGCCTCCATGGCGTAGGCGGCGCCGGTCTCCAGCAGGTCCTGGGGGCGGTCCTGGCGGCGGGGCCGGAAGGACTTGTCGTGGTTGACGCCGTAGCCGCCGCCGACCGCGGCGTCGGACTCCGCGACGGAGCCGGCCGCTGCCTCGTCGTCGGCGTCCCGCCAGACGAACCCGTGGAAGGGCGCCACGGTCACCGCGGTGTCGGCGCCGTTCTCGGCGATCGCGCCCGCCACCCCGTCGATGTCCTCGCGGACGATGAACGGGCTGGTGCACTGCACGAGCAGGACCACGTCCACCGGCGCCCCGTGCAGGGCCTCGTGGGCGTCCATGGCGTGCAGGACGGCGGCCTCGGAGGTGGCCGTGTCGCCGGCGATGGCGGCGGGCCGCAGCACGACCTCGGCACCGGCCTCGCGGGCGGCGGCCGCGATGGCCTGGTCGTCGGTGGAGACCACGACGTCCGTCACCAGCCGGGTCGACCGGCACTCGCGCACCGCCCGCGCCACCAGCGGGACACCGCCGACGGGGAGGAGGTTCTTCGCGGGCACGCCCTTGGAGCCGCCGCGCGCGGGGATCACCGCGAGCACGCGGCGCACCGAGGCGCCTTTGCCCGCTTCCGGGTGGGACATGGGGTCTACTCCTTGGGCTGGGGTGGCGGGGCGGCTCACAGCTCGCCCATCCGCCGGATGACGGGCGCCACGCGCTGCACGCCGTGCCGGTAGGCGCCGCGCGCCGCCCGGCGCACGATCTGCCGGACCGGTCCGGGGTCCTTGTCGGCGGCGGGCGCGCCGGGCAGCGGGGTGCCGTCCGGGCCGAGGTGGTGGCGGGCGAGGATCCCGGGCAGATAGCCGGGCGCGGTGACGGGGGTGTAGTACGGGGTCAGCGGGGGCAGGCCGCCGGGCCGGCCGAGCAACTCGGCGATGCGCCGCCGGGCCGCGTCGAAGGCCGAGTCGTACGAGCCGTCCGCCGCGACGCCCTGCCGGGAGACCCACTCCTCGTCGGGCACAGGCCGGTGCCCGGCGTCGAGCTGGTCCCAGGAGGCGAGGCAGCCGGAGCCCACGAAGTGGTGGTTGCCGAGCGACTCGCGGATGCCGAGGTCGCTCAGCACGACGGTCGGGACACGGCGGTGCAGCGACTCCAGGGCGGCCGTGGAACTGACCGTCACCAGCAGGTCGGTCCGGTCGAGGACCTCGCCCATGTTGCCGTACACCAGGCTGAAGTTGGCGGGCGGATCGAGGCGCTGCACCAGCTTCTGGTACGGCAACTCCTCGATGTGGGTGGTGTGTTCGCCCGGCTTGGAGCGCAGCTTCAGCAGCACCTGCCGTTCGGGGTGCCTGCGGGCGTGCTGCACCAGCCGGTTCAGCAGGTACGTACGGTCCTTGCGGCTCTCGGGGACCGAGGGCTGGGCGGCGAAGACGACCGTGTAGGGCCTGCGCCCTTGCTTCGCAGACGGCTCGTGTTCACCTTCGTACGGCGCACCGCCGAGGAAGGGCAGGGCCACCTCGGTCACCGCGGAGGCGTCGGCGCCGACCCCTTCGTAGACGGCCCGGAAACGGTCCGCGTCCTGGCGGGAGTTGGCGAGGACCAGGTCCGCACCGTGCCGCAGCAGCAGGCCGTCGGCGAGCTTCTCGTAGACGACACCGACGTAGCCGGTGACGACGACGGGCCGGGAGGTGCGGTGCTCCCAGACGCGTGCCAGGCCGTGCAGCATCGCCTGCACGCCGCCGCCGACCAGGGAGAGGACCAGGACGTCGTAGGACTCCTCGGCCATGGCGCGCAGGAACTCGACGGCGGTGACCTCCCGCAGCGAGTCGGCGCGTACGCCCACTTCCCGGAGCTGGCGCGGCGTGGGCGTCGCCCGGCCGCGCAGCAGGAATCCGTCGAGGAGGGGGCCGGCTTGCGCGGCTTCGCGCGGTGCGGCTTCCATGGACGGTCCCGGGGCGATGCGGTCCGCGGTCAGCGCACCCCATTTCCATCGGGTGTCGCTGTCCGCGAGGACGGCGATTCGCGGGCGCTTCGGTGTACTTACTGGCACGTCGAAGACGCTAGGAAGCGAATCCTAGGTATGGCGGAACCGGGACTCAACGAAAAGTTAACAACAGCCCACCGAGAGCCGAACTGGCCCGCTGGAAGGCGGGAAGTACACGCGGTGCACCGTTCTGACACATTGAGTTCACCCGGTGTACCTCCATCGGAAAGTTCAGCTGCCGGGCGGCCTCCTAACGTTTTGCGGGTGCCTAAGCTTTCCGTGATCGTGCCGTTCTACAACGTGCAGCAATATGCCCCGGACACCCTCAGAAGTCTTCGGTCGAACGCCGACCGGGATTTCGAGTTCATCCTGGTCGACGACCATTCCAAGGACGAAACTCCGGCCATTC
Source organism: Streptomyces sp. NPDC002130 (assembly GCF_040296465.1). Lineage (NCBI taxonomy): Bacteria > Bacillati > Actinomycetota > Actinomycetes > Kitasatosporales > Streptomycetaceae > Streptomyces > Streptomyces sp. NPDC002130. The sequence continues at coordinate 30,902 of NZ_JBEOXI010000024.1, read as the reverse complement.
TCGAACGAGCGGCCGAGGAGCTTTCGGATGTGGCGCAGGTGCGGTACATCCGCCACGAGCAGAACGGCGGGCTCGCCACCGCGCGCAACACCGGCCTGGACGCGGCGCAGGGCGAGTACCTGACGTTCCTGGACGGTGACGACTGGCTGGCCCCCGGCTATCTCGCCGAACTGGTGTCCGCGATGGACGACTTGGGGTGCGACTTCGTGCGCACCGACCATGTGCAGGCCACCGCGCGCGCCCGTTCCGTGCACCGGGTCCCGGTCGGGCGGCGCTGTGAGTCGTTCGACCCGCGGGAGGCGATCCTCCCCGCCCACCGCTCCACCTCCGTGGACTACGCCTATGCCTGGGCCGGCGCCTATCACCGCCGCCTGGTCGACAAGGGCGTGCTCCACTTCACCGACGGGCTGCGCACGGCGGAGGACCGGCCGTGGATCTGGAGGCTGCACCGCGAGGCGGAGTCGTTCGCCGTGGTGAGCCTGCTGGGCGTCTTCTACCGGCGCGGGGTGGCCTCGTCCCTGACGCAGATCGGCGATGTGCGCCAGCTCGACTTCATCCGCGCCTTCGACCAGGTGATCGAGGAGACGGCCGCGGACCGCGACGCCGACCGGCTGCTGCCCAAGGCGGTGCGGACCTACTGCGCGATCATCGCCCACCACCTCTCCAACGAGGACAGGTTCGAACCGGCCGTGGCCAGGCAGCTGCGGTCGATGAGCGCGGCGGCCATCAAGCGCATGCCGCAGGACGCACTCGCCGACGCACTGGAGGCCATGGACATGGACCGCTCGTCCAAGCTGCGGCGGCTGCGGCGCCGGGTGACCACGACGGGAGCGGCCGCCTGATGCCCGGGACCACTCAGATCTTCTGCGCCTCGACGCTGTACGGCGTCGCGACTCTGGCCGCCGCGATCGACTCCGGCCTCTTCGAGGAGCCGGACCGCCGGGTGCTGCTGGTGTTCAACAACTCCACGACCCCGGAGACCACTCCGGCCCTCGACGAGATGCCGGGCTTCGCCCCGCTGCGCGAGCACTTCGACGAGGTGCTGTCCTGGAACGAGGCCATCCGCCCCTTCCACCCCGGGGCCTGGACGCCGCGCTCCGACGACATCCCCCTCTTCGAGCGTCATCTGCGGCTGCTGTGGGGCCTCGGCGACGACCGGGTGAGCCTCGTGCTGGAATCCATCCAGGTGGCGCCCGCCCTGACGGTGGCCCAGCTGTTCACCGACGCCCCCGTCGACGTCTACGCCGACGGGCTGATGAGCTACGGCCCCACCCGCAACAAGCTCGACCCGCTGGTCGGCACGCGCGTGCGCAGGCTGCTGCACCTCGATCTGGTGCCGGGGCTCACGCCGATGCTGCTCACCGAGTTCGGTGTGCCGGCGCACCTGGTGCCGACGCCCGCGTTTCTGAAGGTGCTCGGCGAGGTCACCGAGACCGTGCCCGAACTGCCCTCCCTGCCCGGCGACTCGGCGCTGCTGCTCGGCCAGTACCTGTCGGCGCTGAACATCCTCTCCCCCGAGGAGGAAGAGGACCTGCACGTGCGGATGATGCGGGGCGCCGTCGCCCGCGGCCACCGCACGGTCGTCTTCAAGCCCCACCCGACCGCACCGGCCCGCTACAGCCGTGCCCTGGAGACCGAGGCCGAGAAGCTCGGCGTCGACCTCACGGTCCTGGACACGCCGGTGCTCGCCGAGGTGCTGTTCGACCGCGCCCGGCCCGCGCTGGTCGTCGGCTGCTTCTCGACCGCGCTGTTCACGGCCTCCGCGTTCTACGACCTGCCCGTCGCCCGCATCGGAACCGAGCTGCTGCTGGAGCGGCTGACGCCGTATCAGAACAGCAACCGGGTCCCGACCGCCCTGGCGGACGCGCTGCTGCCCGACCTGGAGAGCGGCAAGGACGGCGACCTCCTGCCGGCCGAGCGGCTGTCCGCCCTCGTCACGGCCCTCGGGTTCACGATGCAGCCGCAGATCTACCCGGATCTGCGCCCGCAGGCCGAGCAGTTCCTCGCCCGGCACCTCGGCCCGCGCACCCGGCGCTACTTCAAGAAGCGCCGCCTCACCGCGCTCGGGCTGCCCGGGGGCATTCCGCAGCGGCTGGCGTTCCTGCCGCGCAATTCCACGGCACGCCGGGTGGTCCGGCGAGCCCGGGCCCTGCGCAAGGCGGTACGCCGCTGAGCCGGTCCCGCCCGGCGGCCGACCGGCCCCGGCGACATCCAGATGAACCCATGGGGACCGGCAGGCGAAGCCTGTCGCCATCGAACGTAATTCCGTCAACTCTCGTCCTAGGGTGACAGGCGCCCGCCCACAGGCGGCTCAGGCGAAGGACATACGAGCCACACAGAGGTTTCCAGCGTGACCGAGACGGTCGTCAGCACCCGCAAGCCACAGCCCGGCGTCGCCGTGCTGGTCGACCCACCGGGCGCCACGACCGTCCCACGGCGCAGAAGGGAGTCCGGGGGCCGGTTGCGCGCCCTCGACGGACTGCGACTGGTGGCCGCGCTGATGGTGGCGCTGTACCACTACGGCGGACGCGGCGGTGAGGTCGCCCAGGCCTGGGGCACCTCGCCCCGGGACCAGTTCCCCACCCTGCACTCGCTGTTCGCCTACGGCTGCCTCGGTGTCCAGGTCTTCTTCGTGATCAGCGGGTTCGTGATCTGCATGAGCGGCTGGGGCCGCCCCCTGCGGTCGTTCTTCGCCTCCCGTGCCTCCCGGCTGCTGCCCGCCTACTGGGTGGCGGTGCTCATCGTCACGGCGGTGTTCGCGCTGCCGGTGGTCGCCTACAAGGCGGTCTCGCCCAGCGACGCCCTGGTCAACCTGACCATGCTGCAGATGCCGCTCGGCGTGGACCGGGTGCTCGGCGTGTGCTGGACCCTGTGGGCGGAGGTCCGCTTCTACGCCCTGTTCGCCTTGTGCGTCGTGCTGCCCGGGGCGAACCGCCGCCGGGTGATCATGTTCTGCGCGGGCTGGACGCTGGCGGCGGTGATCGCCGAGAACGCGAACATGCCGCTGCTCGACATCGTCCTGATGCCCGAGTACGCGCCCTTCTTCATCGGCGGTGTCGGCCTCTACCTCGTGCACCGCGACCGGCGGGACGTCTACGGGTGGGCCATCGTCGCCGCCGGCTGGCTGATCGGCCAGCACTACGCGGTGCAGTCGCTGTGGCACGCGCCCGACCCGGAGGCCTTCTCCTACCGCTCCTCGTTCGGGATCATCGCCGTCGTGACGTTCGGCTTCGTGGCGGTCGCCGCGATCGCCCTGGGGCTGCTGGGCCGGGTGAACTGGCGGTGGCTGACGGTGGCGGGCGCGCTGACGTACCCCTTCTACCTGGTCCACGAGCATCTCGGCTGGGTGGTGATCCACGCCCTGCACCGCGGTCTGGGGCTGGCGTCCGGGGTGACCTTCGTGCTGACGGTGGCGTCAATGCTGCTGCTGGCGTGGTTGCTGCACAAATATGTGGAGCAGCCGCTGACGCCCCGGCTGCGGGCGGCCCTGACGAAGACCCGCTGACCCTGTTCACGGGACGTTCAACCGGCCGTCGATCGGGGCAACGCTCAGAGAGAAGGCTCGTCCCATGACCCACGCACAAGCGACCGACACGCACCCCGGCGAACTCGCAGACGTCCCCGGCTGGTTCCCGGCCCTGGACCAGACGCTGTTCACCTGGTTCCTCGAACAGCAGAAGAAGTCCGGCATAAAGGGTGACCTGCTGGAGCTCGGCGTCTACCTGGGCAAGAGCGCGATCCTCCTCGGCCACCACCTCCAGGACGGCGAGCGGTTCACGGTCTGTGACCTGTTCGAGGGCGACGCCCCGGACGACGCCAACAAGGCGGAGTCGGCCAAGTCCTACGCCTCCCTCACCCAGCAGGCGTTCGAGCGGAACTACCTCTCCTTCCACGACACCCTGCCCACGGTGATCACCGGCCCCAGTTCCCTCGTGGACGAGAAGGTGGCCCCGGACTCCTGCCGCTTCGTCCACATCGACGCCTCGCACCTGTACGAGCACGTGTACGGCGACATCGGCGCGGCCCACGACATCCTGCTGCCCGAGGGCATCGTGGTCCTGGACGACTTCCGGTCCGAGCACACCCCGGGTGTCTCGGTCGCCGCCTGGGAGGCCGTCCTCAACCGCTGTCTGCGCCCGATCTGCCTCAGCACGCAGAAGCTGTACGCGACCTGGGGCGACCCCGAGCCGCTCCAGGAGGAACTGCTCGCCATGCTCCGGCTGCGCACGGACGTCGGGCTGAGCGTGCAGGAGGCGGCCGGACACCGGCTGATCCGGACCCGTTCCCGGGGCATGAAGCCACCGGCCTTCCCGCCCTCACGGCACTACGCGGAGCCCGCGCCCGCACCGGCCGCGGCTACCGAGGTCAGCGCATCGCGTGCAGCGCGGCCGGCCCGGCCCGCCCCGTCCGCGGTCCGCCGGCTCGCCAAGGACCTGCTGCCGCCCGTCATCACCCGGGCCGTACGACGGGTCCGCGCGCAACGGTCCTGACCCGCCGGACCGCGCCATGAGACCCCGTAGCGCGCCCCGATCCCCCCGGACACGAGGGCGAGTCCCTCCTCGAAGTGCCGGTCGTAGTCCTCGAAGATCTCCGCGCCCGCCCGGGCCGACAAGGGAAAGTCGGCCATCAGGCGGGCGCGTTCGTCCATGTCGCAGCCTTCCCGGCGCTCGCCCGGCAGCGGCTGGACGCCCTGCTCCTCGGTGACGAAGCCCAGCGTGTAGAGGCAGGCCGTGGTGAGTCCCATAGCCGCCGAGGTGCTCTGTCTGTCCACGTGCGTGCACTGCGGCGAGACCCGGCGCGGTGAGGCGACCCGCCGACGCGGGATCGGCTACCGGGTCCCGCCGCTCACGAGCCCGGCCTGTACCTCGTCCGCCCCGACGGCCATGTCGGCTGGGCGGGGGACACGGCGGTCGGACTCCCCGGCTGCCTGGCCCGCTTCGGCCGGGGCCGGCCCGGCTGCGCTACGAACTCGCCAGCGACAGCTTCACCGCGAAGCCGAGGAACAGCGCACCCGCCGCCGAGGTCGCCCCCGCCGACAGGCGCCTGCGGCGTCGGAAGGCGACGGCCAGCCGGGTGCCGCCGAATATCAGCGCGCTGAGGTAGAGCACGCTGGCGAACTGGGCGAGGGCACCGAGGACGACGAAGGACAAGGCGGGGTAGGCGTACCCCGGGTCCACGAACTGCACGAAGAAGGCGACGAAGAAGAGGATCGCCTTGGGGTTGAACAGGCTGACGACGAAGGCACGGCGGAAGGGCCGCTCCTCGGCGGGCGCGGGCGCCTCGTCACCGGCGGTCCGCTCCGCACGCGTGCGCCACATGCCCCACGCGGCCCGCAGCATGCCGATGGCCAGCCAGGTCAGATATCCGGCCCCCGCGTACTTGACGACGGCGAACAGCACGGCGTTCGCCTGGAGCAGCGAGGCGACTCCGGCCGCGGACAGCGTCATCAACACCGTGTCCCCGCACCAGACTCCGGCCGAGGCGGTGTACCCGGCGCGCACACCACGGCGGGCGGCCACGGACAGCACGTACAGCGAATTGGGCCCGGGCAGCAGGATGATCAGGACGAGGCCCGCCAGATAGGTGGGCAGATCAACGACACCGAACATGCGCATGAGTGTCGCACGCCGGTCTGACATCCCCGCCCGGCCGCAGGTCAGAAGGAGTCGGACGGGACGTACGCCCCCCACACCTCGCGCAGCGCGTCGCAGACCTCGCCGACGGTGGCCCTGACCCTGAGTGCCTCCTTCATGGGGTGGAGGACGTTGTCCTCTCCCTCGGCGGCCTTCTGCAGGGCGGTCAGGGCCGCGTCCACGGCCGACCGGTCGCGCTGCGCACGCAGGGTGGCGAGGCGTTCGGCCTGCCGGGCCTCGATGGCCGGGTCGACGCGCAGCGGCTCGTAGGGCTCCTCCTCGTCGAGCCGGAAGCGGTTGACGCCGACGACGACCCGCTCGCCGGAGTCCGTCTCCTGGGCGATGCGGTAGGCGTTGCGTTCGATCTCGCCCTTCTGGAAGCCGTGTTCGATGGCGTCGACGGCGCCGCCCAGCTCCTCGACCCTGGCCATCAGCTCCACGGCGGCGGCTTCGACGTCGTCGGTCATCTTCTCGATGACGTAGGAGCCGGCGAAGGGGTCGACGGTGGCGGTCACGTCGGTTTCGTGGGCGAGGACCTGCTGGGTGCGCAGGGCGAGGCGGGCGGATGTGTCGGTGGGCAGGGCGATGGCCTCGTCGAAGGAGTTGGTGTGCAGCGACTGCGTCCCGCCCAGCACGGCGGCCAGCCCCTGCACGGCGACGCGGACCAGGTTGACCTCGGGCTGCTGGGCCGTCAGCTGCACCCCAGCCGTCTGGGTGTGGAAGCGCAGCATCAGCGACTTGGGGTTCCTCGCGCCGAACTCCTCACGCATCACCCGCGCCCAGATCCGCCGCGCCGCACGGAACTTGGCGACCTCCTCCAGCAACGTCGTGCGGGCCACGAAGAAGAACGACAGGCGGGGCGCGAAGTCGTCGACGTCCATGCCGGCCGCGACCGCGGTGCGCACGTACTCGATGCCGTCGGCCAGGGTGAAGGCGATCTCCTGCACGGGCGAGGCACCCGCCTCGGCCATGTGGTAGCCGGAGATCGAGATGGTGTTCCACCGCGGGATCTCGGCCCGGCAGTACTGGAAGATGTCCGCGGTCAGCCGCAGTGACGGCTTGGGCGGGAAGATGTAGGTGCCCCGGGCGATGTACTCCTTCAGCACGTCGTTCTGGATCGTGCCCGTCAACCGGTCCGCCGGGATCCCCTGCTCCTCGGCCACCAGCTGGTACAGAAGCAGCAGCAGGGCCGCCGGGGCGTTGATCGTCATCGACGTCGAGACCTGGTCGAGCGGGATCCCGCCGAACAGAACCCGCATGTCCTCGATCGAGTCGATGGCCACCCCCACCTTGCCGACCTCGCCGTGGGCGATCGGCGCGTCGGAGTCGTGGCCCATCTGGGTGGGCAGGTCGAAGGCGACCGACAGCCCCGTCGTGCCATGGGCGATCAGCTGCCGGTAGCGGGCGTTGGACTCCGCGGCCGTGCCGAAACCGGCGTACTGGCGCATGGTCCAGGGGCGGCCCGTGTACATCGACGGATACACACCACGGGTGTACGGGTACTCCCCCGGCTCCCCCAGCTTCTCCGCCGGATCCCAGCCCTGAAGGTCCTGCGGACCGTAGAGCGGCTGGATGGGCAGTCCGGACTCCGACTCACGCGCCATGGTGGGTTGCCTCCCGCAGAGCAAGTGACCTCGCTCACCACCATGCCCCCTGGTTCGCGACGGGTCACGCCCGGGGAACATCTCAGGTGACATCCGGGCGTGCCGGTGAGACGAGCGGGGGGCCGTGTGCGTAGTACGGGCATGGGGAGAGCGTTCACAGCGGGACTCGCCGTACTGGCCGCGCTGACCGGCTGCACGGTGCAGACTCCCGACGGCGAGGGCAAGCGCCGCTCGCCGGTGCACATCGAGCTGCCCAGCAGCACCCCGTCGCAGGGCCGTACGCCCGCCGGTGGCGGCGCCACGCCGCGTTCCGCGCCGCCGTCGGGCGACGACAAGCCCCGTGCCGTTCCCACCCCGCCCCGCGTGCTGTGGTCCCGCGGCGACACCGGCCGGGACGTCCGGGAGCTCCAGGCCCGGCTGCGCCAGGTCGCCTGGCTCTTCGAGGGGCCGACCGGGACGTACGACGAGCCGACGCAGCGGGCGGTCAGCGGCTTCCAGGGCAAGCGCGGGCTGCCGCGCACCGGGAAGGCCGACGCCGTCACCTGGCAGCGGCTGCTGCGCATGACGCGCGAGCCGGGCCGCTGGGACCTGTACCTCATGGGCGGCCAGTCGGCCGACCCGCCGGACGCGCGCTGCCGGTCCGGCCGGGTGCTGTGCATCGACAAGACCAGCAGGACGCTGCGCTGGATGGTCGACGGGCGGACCGTGTCGACGATGGCGGTCCGCTTCGGCTCGCAGGGCACGCCGACCCGGGAGGGCGTCTTCTCCGTCTACTGGAAGTCCCGCGACCACGTCTCGACGCTCTACGACTCGCCCATGCCGTACGCGATGTTCTTCAGCGGCGGCCAAGCCGTGCACTTCTCGGCGGACTTCGCCGCCCGGGGCTACGCGGGGGCCTCGCACGGCTGCGTCAACGTACGGGACGAGGCGGCGATCGCACAGCTGTACGCGCAGGTCCGCAACGGCGACAAGGTCGTCGTGTCCTGGTGACAGCAGGGAGAGGAAGGGGCGCGGGCGGGACCGGGGGAACGTGTCCCGCCCGCGCTCGGTGCACGAGCCGTAGGTACGGGGGGAACCCCGGCTCTGTGCGACGGCCGATGACCAGTCGGCTCACTGATTACTGCGCCGGGGCGGCCGAAAACGTCACACCCTCGGTCGGCCCTTTTTCACGGAGTACGAAACCGCAGGTCACGGCGGCGCGAGAGGGGTCCCGGCCGTCAGGCGCCGGTCACGGTCCGCGTCGTCGCCATCGTCTCAACCTTTTCCGGCCCGCTTCTGGGACTTGGGGTCGGCCTGCCGGTCGGCCTGCCGCTCGGCCTTGTCCTGCTTCCGGTCCTGCTTGTGGTCATGCTTGCGGTCCTGCTGAAGGTCCCGGTCCTCGCCCTTGCCCCGGTGGTGTCCCTGGTCAGCGCGGTCGTCGTGCCGGCGCTCCTTCGAGCGGGGGCCGGCCGACGACAGGAGGCCCTTGCAGAACTTCCACACCCGCAGGTCGCCCGCCGCGTCCCGCAGGGCTCGCCTGCGGTCGGGGTCCGGCCGCTTTCCGTCGCGCAGGTCGCGGCAGGCCGCGGTGATCTCGCTGCGGTGGTCGCCGGAGCTGTCCTTCTTGTCGTCAGGCGCCGGAGCGGCGTCGTCGCCCTGCTCGTCCCGGCCCGGGGAAGGGGCGTCGTCAGGGGTGGAACCGCCCTGAACGGCGTCGCTCGGCGACGGCGACACCAGCGGGCGCTCCGGATGAGTGACGGGGGCCGAGACGGAGGCGCCGGGCTGGGGCTCGTCACCGCCGAACGGTGCCCTCAGGACTCCGGTTCCGGCCGCGAGGGCGACCCCGCCGGCCATGCCGACGGCCAGGGCGGCGGCCAGGGCAAGGCGTACGGGGCGGGCCCAGCGGGGCGGCCGGACGGTGCCGGTGCCGTCGTCGCCGGGGGTGCCGATCCGGACCAGCCCTGCGTCGGCGACCCGGGCGGCGGCCTGTCCGCCGGTGTCCGTACGGGCCGCGGCCGGGTCGGCGCGTTCCGCGCGGACCTTGCGGAAAGCGGCCACCGCGGCGGCCTCGCCGGGGAGTTCATCGCTGGTCAGCGGGGGTGCGGCGGACAGCGCGCCGAGGGTCCTGGCAAGGTGTTCGGCCTGCTCCCGGCCGGCGCCTTCGACAGCTCCGGGTGGCTCTCCGCTCAGCAAACGCTCCGCCGTTTCGCGGTCCAGCCACCTGTACTGCTCGTCGGCCATCACACATCCTTCTGCGTCCGCGCGACGCTGTGCGTCACACCTGCGGACGTCACCGCACCGCCGCGCGGTTCTCTCTGGGGTGGCAGGGCGTCGAGCACCCCGGCCGATTCCGGATCGGCCTGTGGGTCGTCGCCGAGCAGTTCGGCGAGCCGCTTCAGGCCCCGGTGCGCCGCCGTGCGGACCGCGCCCGGGCGCTTTCCGAGCGTCTCGGCGGCGGTCTTGGCGTCGAGCCCCACCACCACACGCAGCACGACCGCTTCGGCCTGGTCCTGCGGCAGCCGGGATATCAGGGAGAACGCGCCGTCCGTGGCGAGCGCCTCGATGGCCTCGCCGGCGGTGTCCGACTCGGCGGCCCGGCCGGTCAGCTCGGTCTCGTCACCGCCGATCGCGGGCCGGCGCCCGCGCATGCGTATGTGGTCCAGGGCGCGGTTGCGGGCGATCCGGGCGGCCCAGCCGCGGAACCGGTCCGCGTCGCCGGTGAACCGCTCCAGATCGCGGGCTATCTGAAGCCACGCCTCGGACGTCACGTCCTCGGCGTCGGGGTCGCCGACCAGCGTCCGTACGTACCCGAGCAGCCGCGGATGCACGGTGCGGTACACAGTCCGGAACGCGTCCTCGTCTCCGTCCTGTGCCGCGCGCACCGCGGCGGTCAGCTCCGCGTCGTCCCCCAGCACCGCACCCCTTATGCGCCTAAACCGGCGCCGCTTTCGCGGACCGGGTTCTCGCCGTCGTGGTTCCTCAATCAATGGTTGCGGTATCAACACCGCAGGTGGTTGCGGTGGTCTTGCCGCCTCCGCGTTGGCGCGAATGGCACGTTACGACCTGAAACCACTCCCCGTCCATGTCCGTCCAGGATGCAACTAAGCCGTGACGCGCAGGGGTGTGACAGAAAACGCACACCGGGCGCTGTAGGGAGTACGGGCCGCCGCGCGGCCCGTGCCGCGCGACGGCCGGGGCCTCTCCTGTGGGGGGTGGCGGCCTCGGCCGTTGCCATGGCGGGGAGCGGGGGGTTCGCGGCATCGCCCGGCCGTGACGGCCCGCGTTCGCGGAATCCCTTACGGGCGACGGCCGTTGGGCTGGGAGCGTTTGTCCTCGCTCCGGCTCTTGCCCGCGCCGGTGTCCGCGCTCTTGTCCGACTCGTTGTTCGATTCGTTGCGCGCGCCGGTGTTCGCGGTGGGTGTGACGTCGTCCTCGGCGGCATCGCCGTTCCCGGAGCCACCGCCCTTGCCCTGCGGCTCGTCCAGTTGTTCGGAACAGTACGCCGTGACGTTGCTCTCACCGCCCGCTGCGGCCACGAGACGCCGCCAGGCCGTCGCCTCCATCGCCTTGCCCCGTTGCCGGACCCCCTCGTAGGCGCGGCAGTGCGCCTCGGTGTCCTGGGCGGGGGACGGCCGCTCGGGGTGCGCCGGGCCCGAGCCGGGTCCCGCGCCGGTGCCGGGGCTGTGACTGCGGCTGCCGCTGGGAGGATGTCCCGCCGGGTCGCGCGGGGTGCTGCTCGGGGCGGGCCGGCGCTCCGGGGCGTCCTTCGTGCCCTCCTGCGGCGATCCCGCCACGCCGATCGCCGCCACGGCGACCCCGCCCAGCGTGAGACTGGCGAGCAGCACGGAGAGCGTCGTCTTCAGGGACCGCCCCAGGTGACGCCGCTCGCGGGCACGCCAGTCGTCCCGGCGGCGGGCGGGCGTGCGCAGGGCCCCGGCGTCCCGGGCGGCCCGGAAGGCGGCCACGGCCCGCTGCTCGGCCTCGGCGTCGACACCGTCCCGGACGAGGGAGGCGACGATCAGCGCCTCCACGCCGGAGTCGAGGAGGGCATGGCGGGAACCACGGCCGGAAAGCCCGCCGTCGTTCGGCCGTTCACCCATGTCCGTTTCCGTCCCTGCTCGATCCGTTCGATCCCAGTGCCACTCCGGCGTTGGGCCCCAGTACGTCCCGCCGGTCCGCCCTGTTCAGGGCGCCGGGTCCGCGTGACCCGGCCGGGCCGTCAGCGAAACCACCGGTTCCGCTACGTCGACTCACCCAGCGTCCGGGGAGCCTCATCCGTCACACTCCGCGCGCCCAGCTGCCCGGCGAGGCGTTTCAGACCCCGGTGGGCGGCCGTGCGTACGGCGCCCGGCCGCTTGCCCAGGACCCGCGCGGCGGCAGGGCCGTCGAGGCCGACCACGACCCGCAGCAGCACGGCCTCGGCCTGGTCCCGCGGCAACCCCCGCACCAGCTCCAGGGCGTGCGCGGTGGAGATGGCCTCCAGCGCCTGGTCGTGCGTGCTCTGCGGTCCGGGCAGGTCCAGGACGTCCTGCTCCAGCGCGGACGACCGGGGCCGTACCCGCTGCCGGCGCAGGTGGTCCAGCGCCCGGTGCCGGGCGATGGTGGCCGTCCAGCCGCGGAAGCCGGCCCCGTCGCCCCGGAACCGCCCGAGGTCCCGGGCGATCTCCAGCCAGGCGTCGGACGCCACGTCCTCCGCGTCGTCCCCGACCAGGCCGCGCAGATAGCCGAGCAGTCCGGGCTGCACGAACCGGTAGGCGGCCGCGAAGGCCGCCTCGTCACCCTGCTGGGCCCGCGCGACGGCCGCGCCCAGCTCCCCGTCGTACGCCTGCCCGCGCCGGGGTTCCGCTCCCTGACCCAAGTACCGTCCTCGTCCGTGCTGAGTGCGCGCCCTCCCACGGTGATCAGCGCCGGTCCGCGCGGAAATGTCACAGCGCGTCAGGCGCCGGGCCCGACGACCGTTCGGGTCAACCCGGCCCGCCGTCCTCGGGAGCCCGGCCCCGCAGAGGTTTCGGCCAAGTGACGTACCGGGGACCTCTGCTCGCGATGCCACCGCCCACGAAAGGCGAGCGCCGTATGACATCCCGCCTCCTGCGCACCGCCGTCGCCACCGCCCTGGCCCTCGGCGCCCTCGGCCTGACCCAGTCCGCCCGGGCCACCCCCTCGGACGGTGTGCAGACCGTCCGGGTGCCGGACGGCGACCCCCACGACCGGTCCCTCGCCCCGCGCACCACCGAGCCGTTCAGTCTGATCGGCATCACCTGGGACGACCCGGACGCGGTCCTCGACGGCACCGTCCAGGTGCGCACCCGCTCCCGGGGGAGCGGCGCGTGGACCGCGTGGCGCCCCCTGGACACCGAAGGCCGCACGCCCGAGACCGGCCCCGACCGCGACCGGGCCGGCGTGCGCGGCAGCACCCAGCCGCTGTGGACCGGGCCCTCGGACGGTGTCCAGGTGCGCGTGACGGGCTCGCGCCTGCCGGAGGGCCTGCGGGTCGAACTGGTCGACCCCGAGGCCGCGTCGGACGCCGTGCACACCGAGGCCGTCGAGCCGGACGTGGCCGGGCCGGCCGCCGGCCCGCTGTCGGCGCAGCGTCCCACCGTGACGTCGCGCTCCGCCTGGGGCGCCGACGAGTCCCTGGTGAAGGACCCGCCCACCCTGACGGGCGACACGAAGGCGATGTTCGTCCACCACACGGCGGGCACCAACGACTACACCTGCTCCCAGTCGGCGTCGATCGTGCGGGGCGTGTTCCTCTACCACGTGCAGAGCAACGGCTGGAACGACATCGGCTACCACTTCCTCGTCGACAAGTGCGGCACCGTCTTCGAGGGGCGTGCGGGCGGCATCGACAAGCCCGTCCTCGGCGCGCACACCTACGGGTTCAACACCGCCACCAGCAGCGTCTCGGTGCTCGGCGACTACTCCACGGCGGCCACGAACCCCGCGGTGCGCGAGTCGGTCGCGAAGGTCGCGGCATGGAAGCTCGGCCTCTACGGCATCGACCCGACCGGGTCGGTCGTGCTGACCTCCGGTGCCGACAACGGCAAGTACAAGCTGGGCCAGAAGGTCACGTTCCACCGCATCTCCGGCCACCGCGACGGCTATCCGACCGAGTGCCCCGGACAGAACCTCTACGACGACCTGCCCGAGATCCGCACTCTGGCCGCGAACGCCGCGAACGCCGCAACGACGGCCGTGCCCGCTGCCGAGCCGCCCGGCGGCCCCCTGGACGTGGACGAGGGCATGATCGAGGGTGTGATCGAGGGCGTCCGCGCCCGCTGACCTAACGCCGGGGCGCGGTGCTCATCGCGTCCCGGCACAGCAGCCGCAGCGATCCATGGCCGCCGTAGCACCGGCGGGCCTCGTCGATGGGGTCCCACAGGCGCCCGTCGGGGGTGCGGATCCAGTGGTCGCCGCCGGTCGCCCACCACTCGGCGCCGGTCTGACGCGCCATCACCTCACCCGCGTACGCGCCGAAGCCGCGCAGCACCTGCTGGACGGCCGCGTCGGGCGCTCCCTCCCGCCGTATCCCCTCGATCATCCGGTCGACGCTCCACAGGCTCTGCGCCGAGTAGTCGAGGCGCAGCCGTGCTCCCTCGCGCATCGTCGCCACTGTGTCCGCCGCCCATCGCAGCGGCTTCGCAGCCGCCGATGGCCTGGTCTCCGCTTGAGTCGTCACATCCCGGAAAGCGCTGCGGCGAAGCGTTTCGTCACCCGGAATCGGCGACTTCCCCGAAGCGGCGCAGGACCGCCCCACCTCACCCAAGGGACAGTCACAGGACTCTTCCAGGAACGGGGTTTAGGCCGGCCGGGCCGTCGGCGGCGCCGCCCCTCAGCCCCGCTGCCGGCTCCGGCGGGACACCACCGCGCGCAGGACCCGCCGCCCCTCGACCGACAACTCCAGGGCCCGGCGCAGCCCGGCCGGGCCATGCCCGGCCAGGACCTCCAGGACGGTGATCTGGCGGCGCAGTTCGGCGGCGACGAGGGGCGACATGCCCTCGGTACGGCCCTCGCGGCGGGAGTCGACGGACGAGGCCTCGTCCTCGGCGGTGTCCAGGAGCCGGTGGATCTGGAGGGAGGCGACGGAGCAGGCGTCGGCCCACACCCGGACGGCGGGGGCGGACCGCTCGGCGGGAGCGGCCTCGAGCATCCGGTGGGCGAGCACGGCCGCCTCGTCCCCGGCGCCGGCCGCGTCCAGCTTGCCGCGCGCCTGCTCCAGCCGCTCGCCCCACTCCTCGGCACCGGCGCCGTCGCTGAGACTGGCCCACACCGGCCTGAGGACCTCGTCGTCGCCGCCCAGCAGGGGCACGCACCGATCCAAACAAGCCAGGCCGCTCGCGGCCAGCCCGCGTTCGTCGGCCTGTGCGATCAACTCCACCAGGCTCATCCACGCCTCCCTCCGCGGGCCTTCTCCGGGGCCCGATCAGGCCGCTTCCAGCCTTCGCCCCTCACGGAACCCGCACTTCCCCTTACTGCGTGCAACGGGCCCGGAGTGTCACAGGGGCACCACGCCCAACCTGTCGAGGAAGCGGAACAGCAGGTTTTCGGCCTGGGGGTCAGGGTCTGAAGTGAGTACGTCCACCAGTGCGTCGGCGTTCACCTCGCGCCCGGCCTCGGCGGCCCAGCGCACGGCGTGCTCGGCGGCGTCGCGGGGGTCCAGGAAGTAGTCCTCCAGCGTGAGGCCCTCCCGGTCCGCCCCCAGGTACCCGGCCATCGCGGAGCGCGCCAGGCAGGTCGTCCACGCCCCGCTCTCCGGAGCCGCGGCCTCCAGCACGACGCACTCGCTGTTCATGACGTACCCGAAGAGCGCCGGCGCCCCGCTCTCCCGGGCCAGGGCGTTCATGTTCCCGATGTCGCCGTCGCTGCTCGGGTACTCCCACACCTGCCATCCGCCCGGCGCCGAGGCGCGCTGCGTCGGACCGTCCCCGGCCCCCGCCAGCGCGTCCAGCTCCGGCAGCGGCCGCTCCCCGCGGCCCACGACGAAGTATCCCCAATAGCCCATGTCCCGGTTCCCCCCGGCATATTCGATGCTGCTCGCGTCAGAAGACCACCACAGCCGTACGGGAGTTCGCAGCCGTATGGGCCAATTCGTGCCGGGTCAGCCGAGCCTGTCCGCCAGCGCCCGGAACTCCGTCCAGGACAGCTCCGGCTCGCCCGGGTCCCAGAGCTTCTGGACGGTCGCCCGCAGCGGCATCCGGATCCCGGCCGCCACCTGGTCCTCGGTCTGGGAGTTCGCGAGGTCGCACCACACCGCGAAGGACCCGCCGAGGATCTGCCCGTCGTAGCGAGCCGGGACGGCCGAGGTGCCGCGCAGCACCCGAGGCGTCCACTGCTCGTAGATCCGCTGCCCCGTCGGGTAGACGAAGGTCTGCGGCTCGCCGAGCACGTAGTACAGGAACTCGTCGTTGTAGTTGATCACCTTGCGGCCCGCCTGGAGGTACTCCAGCGGCGCCCGGGCGCCGATCTCCTTGCCGGTCCAGTAGGCGACCTGGATGTCCTTGGCGGCCTGGACGGAGGTGCCGCGGAAGAAGCCGTCGTTCCAGGCGCGCGGGACGCGCTGATGCCCCCGGACGGTGTCCGCCCGGTCGTTCAGCCAGCCGGTGGTGAGGTCGGCGACCGACGCGCCGGAGCCGTACTTCTCCCGGGCGGCGGCGGCCAGCTGCGGGAACGACGCCTCCGGGTTCGACCGGGTCAGTGCCTGGTACTCGTCACCGCCGAGGTGCCACGGCCCGCCGGGGAAGAGGTCCGCGTACTCGTTGAGCAGGTCGTCGACGATGTCGGCGCTCTCGGCCTTGGAGATGTCGATGGCACCCTGCACAGCCGACCCCTGCGCGCTGCGCAATTGCAGGTCGGGATGGGCGTCGAGGACCGCGCCGAGGTGCCCGGGCGAGTCGATCTCGGGCACGATCGTGATGTGCCGGCTCTGCGCGAGGTCGATGATCTTCCGCACCTGCGCCTTGGTCAGATGCTGCTGCGACACGATCTCGGGATGTGAGGAGGACTCGATCCGGAAGCCCTGGTCGTCGGAGAAGTGCAGCCCCAGCTGGTTGAACTTCAGATCGCCCAGTTCCCGGATGCGGTCCTCGATCCAGCCGGCCGTGAAGTACTTGCGCGCGATGTCCAGCATGAAGCCGCGCTGCGGCTTGGCCGGCTCGTCCTTCACCACGCCCTCGGGCGCCGTGCCGCCGTCGTGCGTCTCCTGCTTGAGCGTGCGGGTGCCGTAGAAGACGCCCGCGTCCGAAGGCCCGTTGATCTCCACCCGCCCGTCGCGCACGGTCATCACGTACGACTCCGGGTTCGCGCCCTCGTCGCCGTTCAGCGCCAGCCGCAGGTCCCCGGCCCGCTTGTCGTTCTTCTCGCCCGCGTACGCCATCCCCAGCTCGCCGGCGACCAGCCGCCCCTCGTCGGCCAGCGCCGGGTCGTCCACGACCACCCGGTTGCCCTTCTCGGGGCGCCAGCCCGGGCCGCGCGCCGGCTCGTGGTCGCGCACGGCGGGGATGGTGCGGGGTGCCTCGGACAGGGGGTAGGAGCGGGTCGGACTGGGGGTCGGGGCCGCCTTCGACGCCTGGTCCCCGGGCGCGGCCCCGGTGGCCTCCTGCGAGGATCTGGCCTGCGAACCGGTGGACCCGCCGTCGCCGCCCGAGGCCGCCCAGAGCCCGAGACTCACCCCGGCAGCGACCACGACCAGGGCTACAGCCATGGCCACGACCAGCACCTGCCGCTGTTTCTCCTGCTTCGCCGAAGTCCGGCGCCTGTGCTGACTCACTCAGCCAACCTAAAACCCCGGGCCGCCCGGCGCGCGTCCACCACGCGTGCCGAAACTCTCCCGCCCGAGTGAAATTCGTGCATCCTTCGGACACGTCACGGTCGTACTCGATAGCGTGACGTCACATCTCTCACAACTTGCCCTGCCGACACACGTGACGCCCACGAGGACCCACGCTGCCCGCGCACCATCTCCCAGATCTCCCCGGCCGACTCGCCATACCGGTGGAGCACTTCAACGCCGCCTCCGAGGAGGACCTGGAGCAGGCCCTCCTCTCCTGCCTGCGCAGCCTCCGCTGGGCCCGGCGCGTCGCGGACCACCGCCCCTACCCGGACCTGGACTCCCTGCTGGCCGCGGCGGACGAGGCGGCCTACGACCTGGCCTGGCCCGACCTCACGGAAGCGCTGACGGCCGAGCCCCTGCCCACGCTCCCGCCGGACACCTACTCCGCGGCCCACACCGCCCTCAGCGCGGCCCACGCCGCCTACGAAGCCCGGTTCGGGCATGTGTTCGTCATCTGCCTGGACGGCCTGTCCCCGTCGGAGACCCTGGACCGCCTCCTCGCCGCCATCCGGTCACGATTGACCAACGATCCCGAGGAGGAGCGCGCGGTCGTGGCCGACGAACTCCGCCGCTTGGCAAGCGTGCGGCTGGTCAGCGCCCTCAGGGGCGCGGGGCTGCAGTCGACCTGCGGCTAGCGCCGCGTGGGCGCGAGCAACCACTGACGACTCGCACCCGGCGTCCCAAAAACACCATCTGCCCCCTGGGCCGCACTAGCCCACCAGTACCTCTTTGCGTGCCAGTTTGATCACACCCCGGGACCCCGGCGCAGCCCCGCCGCAGCGCCTCGCTACGATGCTGGGGGCCGGTGGACCGTACCCGGCCGGGCCCGACCGACACACCAAGCCGGCGCGGCCCCAATCCCCGCTCCCGGAGGAAACTTCCGTGCCGGCTGGAACGCTGTACCGCGGCCGGGAAGGAATGTGGTCCTGGGTGGCTCACCGAGTCACCGGCGTCCTCATCTTCTTCTTCCTGTTCGTCCACGTACTGGACACCGCCCTCGTCCGCGTGTCCCCCGAGGCCTACGACACCGTCGTGGCCACGTACAAGACGCCGATCGTCGCGCTGCTGGAGTACGGCCTCGTCGCCGCCATCCTCTTCCACGCGCTCAACGGCCTGCGTGTCATCGCCGTCGACTTCTGGATCAAGGGCGCCCGGTACCAGAAGCAGATGCTCTGGACCGTCGTCGCCCTGTGGGTCGTGCTGATGCTCGGGGCGATCTACCCCGTCCTCGGCCACGCCGCTCGTGAACTGTTCGGGAGCTGACGCCAATGTCCACGACTGACAAGACCGCCGCCGGCGTCGGCCCCGTCGAGGGCGGCGCCGTCTACACCGTCGACAACCCGGCGCCCTTCATCGAGGCTCCGCGCCAGCGCACCAAGAAGACCCCGAAGAGCACCCGGGGCAACTTCGAGCTGGCGGCCTGGCTGTTCATGCGCCTGTCCGGCGTCGTGCTGGTCGTCCTCGTCCTCGGCCACCTGCTGATCCAGCTCGTGCTGGACGGCGGCGTCTCCAAGATCGGCTTCGCCTTCGTGGCGGGCCGCTGGGCGTCCCCGTTCTGGCAGGTCTGGGACCTGCTGATGCTGTGGCTCGCCATGCTGCACGGCGCCAACGGCCTGCGCACGGTCATCAACGACTACGCGGAGCGCGCGAACACCCGGCTGTGGCTCAAGGGCCTGCTCTACACCGCCACGGTGTTCACCATCCTGCTGGGCACGCTGGTGATCTTCACCTTCGACCCGAACATCCGCTAGGCACGGGGTTGCGAGAATCATGAAGATCCACAAGTACGACACCGTCATCGTCGGCGCCGGTGGCGCGGGCATGCGCGCGGCCATCGAGTCCACGAAGCGCAGCCGCACCGCCGTGCTGACCAAGCTGTACCCCACCCGCTCCCACACGGGCGCCGCGCAGGGCGGCATGGCCGCCGCGCTGGCCAACGTGGAGGAGGACAACTGGGAGTGGCACACCTTCGACACGGTCAAGGGCGGTGACTACCTGGTCGACCAGGACGCCGCCGAGATCCTGGCGAAGGAGGCCATCGACTCGGTCCTCGACCTGGAGAAGATGGGCCTGCCGTTCAACCGCACCCCGAACGGCACGATCGACCAGCGCCGCTTCGGCGGTCACAGCCGCAACCACGGCGAGGCCCCGGTCCGCCGCTCCTGCTACGCGGCCGACCGCACCGGCCACATGATCCTCCAGACGCTGTACCAGAACTGCGTCAAGGAGGGCGTGGAGTTCTTCAACGAGTTCTACGTCCTGGACCAGCTGATCACCGAGGTCGACGGCGTCAAGAAGTCGGCCGGTGTCGTGGCGTACGAGCTGGCGACCGGTGAGATCCACGTCTTCCAGGCGAAGTCCGTGGTCTACGCGTCCGGCGGCTGCGGCAAGTTCTTCAAGGTGACGTCGAACGCGCACACGCTGACCGGTGACGGCCAGGCGGCCGTCTACCGCCGCGGGCTGCCGCTGGAGGACATGGAGTTCTTCCAGTTCCACCCGACCGGCATCTGGCGCATGGGCATCCTGCTGACGGAGGGCGCCCGCGGTGAGGGCGGCATCCTCCGCAACAAGGACGGCGAGCGCTTCATGGAGAAGTACGCGCCGGTCATGAAGGACCTCGCGTCCCGTGACGTCGTGTCCCGCTCCATCTACACGGAGATCCGTGAGGGGCGCGGCTGCGGTCCCGAGGGCGACCACGTCTACCTCGACCTCACCCACCTCCCGCCGGAGCAGCTGGACGCAAAGCTGCCCGACATCACGGAGTTCGCCCGCACCTACCTCGGCATCGAGCCCTACACGGACCCGATCCCGATCCAGCCCACCGCGCACTACGCCATGGGCGGCATCCCGACCAACGTCGAGGGTGAGGTCCTGGCGGACAACACCACGGTCGTTCCGGGCCTGTACGCGGCCGGCGAGGTCGCCTGTGTCTCCGTCCACGGCGCCAACCGCCTCGGCACGAACTCCCTGCTGGACATCAACGTCTTCGGCAAGCGCGCGGGCATCGCCGCCGCCGAGTACGCGCAGAAGGCGGAGTTCGTCGAGCTGCCGGAGAACCCGGCGGAGCTCGTGATCGAGCAGGTGGAGCGGCTGCGCGACGCCACCGGCACCGAGCGGGTGGCGGAGCTGCGGCGTGAGCTGCAGGAGACCATGGACGCCAACGTCATGGTGTTCCGCACCGAGCAGACGATCAAGACGGCGGTCGAGAAGATCGCGGAGCTGCGCGAGCGGTACCGGAACGTCTCGATCCAGGACAAGGGCAAGCGGTTCAACACGGACCTGCTGGAGGCCATCGAGCTGGGCAACCTGCTCGACCTCGCCGAGGTCATGGCGGTCTCCGCGCTCGCCCGCAAGGAGTCCCGCGGCGGTCACTACCGCGAGGACTACCCGAACCGCGACGACGTCAACTTCATGCGGCACACCATGGCGTACCGCGAGGTCGGCGCCGACGGCTCCGAAACCGTCCGTCTCGACTACAAGCCGGTCGTCCAGACCCGCTACCAGCCGATGGAGCGTAAGTACTGATGGCTACCCCTGTTCTGGACAAGGAAGACGCGGCCGGCAAGCCCGAGCCCGGTTTCGCCGACTCCCCCTACATCACGGTCACCTTCCGCATCCGCCGGTTCAACCCGGAGGTCGCGGCGGAGGCGGTGTGGGAAGACTTCCAGGTGGAGATCGACCCCAAGGAGCGTGTCCTCGACGCCCTCCACAAGATCAAGTGGGACCTGGACGGCACCCTCACCTTCCGCCGCTCCTGCGCGCACGGCATCTGCGGCTCGGACGCCATGCGGATCAACGGCAAGAACCGCCTCGCCTGCAAGACGCTGATCAAGGACATCAACCCCGAGAAGCCGATCACGGTCGAGGCCATCAAGGGCCTCACGGTCCTGAAGGACCTCGTGGTCGACATGGAGCCGTTCTTCCAGGCGTACCGCGACGTCATGCCCTTCCTCATCACGAAGGACACGAACGAGCCGACGCGTGAGCGTTTCCAGACGGCCGAGGACCGCGAGCGCTTCGACGACACGACGAAGTGCATCCTGTGCGCGGCCTGCACCACGTCGTGCCCGGTCTTCTGGAACGACGGCCAGTACTTCGGCCCGGCCGCCATCGTCAACGCGCACCGCTTCATCTTCGACTCGCGTGACGAGGCGGGCGAGCAGCGCCTGGAGATCCTCAACGACCGCGACGGCGTGTGGCGCTGCCGCACGACCTTCAACTGCACGGACGCGTGCCCGCGCGGCATCGAGGTCACGAAGGCGATCGCCGAGGTGAAGCGGGCGCTGATCACGCGCCGCTACTGAGCGTTTGCCGCTTGCTCAAGAGGGCCCTGTCTCCGCTGGAGACGGGGCCCTTTGGCATATGCCACACCATCGGGTGAAGACGCTCTGAACGGCCCTGGAGGCCGGGCCCGGCCTACGAGGATGCTCTCGACACCAGTTCCGGAGGCACCTGATGTCCGCAGCTTCCGTCGAGCAGCCCTTCCACGAAGAAGAGCCGGTCACCCTGACGACCATCGCCTACGAGATCATGGAGCGCCATCCGGGCTACCGCGTCGAGATCATCGGAGGCCATCTCCTCGTGACCCCGTCCCGGGATGCACCTCATGCCCGAGCCCTGACCAAACTCATGCGCCCGTTCATCGCAGCGGGATTGGACGACGACGAGACCGAGGTTCTCCAGAACGTCGGACTCTGGCTCCCCACCGGCGCCGAGGACTACGCCATCCCCGACCTCGTGGTGGTGGACGCCGACATCGACGACCACCTCGTGGAGAACAACGCCTACGACCCGGCCTGCTTCCGTCTCGTCCTGGAAGTGACGTCCGGGAACTGGAAAGACGACCTCAAGACGAAGGTCGCCGCCTACGCCGAGGCGAGGGTCCCGGTCTACGCCATCGTGGACCGCAAGCACCAGCGCCTCCACGTCCTGACCGACCCGGTGGGAAGCGGCTACGAGAAGCACCGCCCGAACGCCCCCGGCGAGCTCATCACCCTCCCTGACTCCATCGGCGCGAAGGTGACCCTCGACGTGGCCGAGATCCTCAAGGCGGGTCAGGCGAGGACGAGCGACTGAAGCGCAGGGACCGGCGGCCTGTTCCAGCCACCTTCTCGACGGACTGCCCCAGCCTGGCCTAACCGCCTCTACCGACCAGAACGGCGACACGTCGGGCCGCGGATGGACGACATCGCGCTGAGCGAAAACCCCAAGTCGCGCGGTCCGCAAGTCGGGCTATGCAGCATCCGTAACAATCGGCGTTACGTCGAATTCCACTGGAACCTTGCCTCAAGTGACCCCCCAGACGGGATCACATTCCGCCGATCGAAGCCATTCATCAAATGACTCCACACCCTCACGAAACCACCACGAAGTGTGACTTTTTAGCGATTTCAATTCAGCATCGACCAGGTACCTGAATTCGAACTGAACCTGCGAGTACCCTTCATGTTCACCGTCAGCATCAACGGATTCCAGCTAACGCACGAAACCCACAGTGAATGCAGGTTCAGCGAACCAGTTAACTTCGCCGTACTGAAATAGAAAACCGTCAGAGTCTGCGCCGATGGGAACGTCGAAAGCGATCCGCTCGAAGCCGCGAACAGCCGCCATAACTTCTTGCACAGTCGGAATATCGCGACCCGATCCCACGTGCTGAATAATTTCTTGGGCCACGCTCAGTGCAGAGTCGATCGGGCGCTTCATCCACTATCCCCTCACTCAGTCCAGGACATCCATTGACGCCCTGGGCGATGCCCTCGACCCCGCCGACAACGACTCCAACGACCCACCCGCCGCAGCCGTCGTCCGCTGACGTTGCCGTCAGCGTTGCCGTCAAATGCCATAGGAGCCCCGCATGATCCATTTGGCGGGGCTCCTATTTCATGCGGGACGCAACTCATAGAGGGAAACCATAAGGTCGCGCCTCTTTATGATCACTCAGATCGGGATGTCGAGTCCTAGCGCCCTCGAATATCGACTCGCCCACCCTTTGGCCGACGCCAGAATGTCCATAGACCTTCCGTTCGACAAGCGAATCGGCCCTTGCTTCAGCTGTCCCTGAATTTGAGACTCCAAGTCCGGGGCCCCAATATCGCGCGCCAACACCAGAGCCTGCACGAGGCGAGCTGGATAGTTGGCCACGGGAAGCCAGGCATAGAGATTGCCCCGCTGTACATCTTCGGAAGAAGAAAGCAGCACACACAAGTCGGTGCGATCAGCTACGAACTGAGTCGCTCGCCCCAGCCCTTCCCGAAGAAACTCCTCCACCAAGGCGTCTACCGCCTGAGGCCACGGCATCTCGTTACTTGAGCTACGAATCGGTACAGACATACGCCCGTACTTCTCCAGAGCTGAGCCGAACTTGGCGTCCCCCACGTTCATGTGCCAGGCCAGCATGCCCGCAGCGTCCTTGGAGATCCACCCGAGGTACGCCAGATCCTCTGACTCCCACCGCACTTCACCCCGCCGCGACACCTCAGCCTCGGAAGGGACAACGCCGAGCTCCATGGCTGCACGCAACACAGCCGGTGCGGTCAGCGACTTAGCAGCCATCCAACATCACCACTTCGTCCATCTGCGAGACCCGTTGGGCACCCTTACGAGGTCGAACACTATCCCATCGGGCGTGTCACGATACGTCCACAGCTCACCGTAATCGGCACCCATTTCATTCATGTAGCGTCGCAACTGCCGAGTACCAGCCTTGATACCACTCTTAGTATTCGGCTTGAGCTCCACGGGGAATCCATCCGCAGTGAAGCCGTCTGGAATATTGCCCGGCGAGATTTGATGACCGCGCGAATATCCAAGGGAGTCCAAATGCTCTCCCCATTCGGGTCCATTATGGACTCTCGTCCCTCGTGAAGCAGCGGCACTATTCCCGGACTGGAGGTTCGTCGGGCATCCGCCAGAATTGTGAACGAGGACCGGCGTCTCGCCGGCCAGCACATAGTACGTATGCAGGTCCTCGACCGTCAGGTTGTACGTCCGGGCGTGCCTGGTGAACGGTCGGTTCCCCGTGACGATGACGGTGTCGCCGTCGTCGGTGAGGAGGGTCATGCCCGGCTTGAGGTCGCCCGCTTCGATCCAGTCCTGCTCGGACGGGGACCAGAAGGGGTGCTCGTGGGTGGCGGTGAGGCGGTCAACGCCATCCCGTGTGGCGATGGACAGCTCGTTGAAGTGCTTGTCTGCCTCAGTACGAATGAGCCGGGTCACCTTCCGGGGACCGGTCTCACCTGTGATCGGGTCGGTGGCTTGAACCAGGTCGCCGACCGCGACATCTTCGATGTCCTTGGTGGTGCCGTCCGCCATCAGAATGTCCGTGCCGGCCAGGAAACACCTAGCGCATCCGGCCGCCGCTCCCTTGGCAGCCCCGCCGGGGATGACAGCGTAGGGGAGTGTCTCCCACCGCTTACCGCGCTCGTAGGATTCGGCGTCGTCCTGGCATCTCTTGAAGTTCTGGAGACAGTAGTTCGCGGCTATGCGCTTGGCCTCTGCGACGTCGTCGCTCTTCAGGAGGAATCTGTACGCCAAGCGGCAGCCTTCCCGCCCGTAGCACACGTTGTTCGTGCCGCTTTCCTCGATGATGGGAGTTTGCCAATACGTTCCATCCGGGAAGCGGCCGTTCGGGCTGTAACCGTCGAAAAGGTCCAACAGCCGCTGGCGATTGTTCGTGACCGGAGTGTGTGTTTCCACCCAACCGGGTTTTTGCTTACAGCTGTAGTAGCAGCCCCCGGGACCCGTGCCGCCCCTGGGTACGCCGGGACCGTTCGGGTTCTGCGGGCCCGTTGGACCACCGTCGCGGCGCGGCTCGCTGTGGCCCGTTCCGTCATCGATCCACAGCCCGGTGGGGTCGGAGTGCGAAACCGGGCTGTTGTTGGCGTAGGCGTACCCGTTCATCTGGAGCGGGTCCGCTATGTCGATGATCGGGTCGGCTGAGAGGAAACGGCCCGAGATCTGGTCGTATTCGCGGGCGCCAATGTGCGTCAGGCCCGTGGCCGTGTCGTCGATGCCCACGCCCAAGTAGCTGCGCTTGTTGGGCCAGGCAGCCGGCTTGGTGCCACGGGTCTCGCCGTACGGTTTGAACGCGCGGCGGGTGACCGGCTGGCCGGTCGTGAGGTCGACCGAGGTGTTGGCCGTGCCCAAGTGGTCGCTGAGCAGCGTGCTGACCTTGTGGCCTGTGGTCGAGCCGTTGGTCGCGGTGCGGACCACCGTGGGGGCGCCGGGCTGTGCGTAGGAGCGGGACGCACGGGTGATCGTGCCCGACGCGTTAGTCGTCACCTCGGCGTCGCCCAGGTAGAGCGTCGAACCGGACCCGGAGTTCTCCAGCAGACGGTTGCCGTCGGCGTCGTAGACGTACGTCGTCTTCTTGCCGTCGTCCGTGATGGAGTCGAGCTTGTTCTCCGGCGTCCAGTCCAGGGTCTGTGTGGTGTTGTACAGGTCCCGGGCGGTGGTGTTGCCCGTGGCGTCGTACGTGTAGGCGCTGTCCTTGCCCGTCGGGGTGGAGCTGATCCACGTCATCGTGTGCGGCTGGGATTTGTACGACGTCGTGCCGCTGCCTGCGACCGTCTTGCCGTAGCCGTAGGAGTAGGTGAGGTCCTTCGTCGCGTCCGCCGGGTCGTGCTCCGTGAGCGTCGCGCGGTTGCCGAGCCAGTCGAAGGTGAAGGACTGGTTGTAGGCCGTCGTGCCCGCGGCCACCGTGTCCGGGGCGGGGGCCGCCGCTGCGAGCGTCGAAGCGAGGGAGTCGTCAGGGGTGGAGGCGTCCGACTCCGCATCGGCGGCGTCGGCGACCGGGCCCGAGGATGTCGCGTAGGTGGTGCGGTGGCCCCACGCGGTGCCGTTCGCCGACTTGCAGCCCGTGCCGCCGCCGGTCGGTTCGATCTTCGACGTCCAGGCGTGCGTCAGTTCGCCCATCACGTCGTAGGTGAAGCACTGGGTGTCCCACGTGCTGCCCGTCGCCTCGCTGAGCTTGCGTGCGTTGGAGGTGATGGTGCCGGTCGCGTCGTAGGAGTAGTAGCTGTCCGTGATGCGGTGCGGGCCCGCCGTCTCCCGGTCCGCCACGGTGCGCTGGAGGCGGCCGGTGTGCGGGTCCACGAAGTTGGTGGTCCAGACGCGGTTCGGCTGTGCGCCCGAGACCGTGCGCAGCACCTCCCCGTAGGGCGAATAGGTGGCGTCGGCGGTGTACCAGGTCAGGCCCGAGGTCGACTCGGGCATGCCGTCGCCGTTGTAACGCGTGACGACCTTCTCCTTGGCCAGGCCGCCGACGGCCGGCAGGGTCACCGACTGGGGCTTGCCCGTCGGGGTGTAGGTGTACGCGTAGGGGTAGGTTCCGGCGAGTCCCGTGGTCATCGCGTTGGCGGGGATGACCGTTTCGCTGCCGGTGACGCGGTATTCGGAGTCGTAGCCCGTGACGCGGTTGACGTAGTCACCGCTGCCGGTGTGCCGCTTGGACGATGCGGCTTGGCCGATACCGCCGGGGGCTTCGTCGTAGGTGTACTCCTTGACCGGGGTGGCGCCTGCCGATCCCTGCCGGACGTATCTGGGCCGTCCGAGGACGTCGTACTCGGTGAAGGTCTCCTGACCGCGCGCGTTGCGGACGCGGTTCGGCCGGTCCGCCGCGTCGTACCAGGTGTCCGTGGTCCCCGTGTCGGGGTCGGTGGCGGAGGTCACCCGGCCACGGGCGTCGTAGGTGTACGACCAGACGTTGCCGGCCGGGTCCGTGACCTTGTCGCGGTTGCCTCGGGCGTCGTAGCCGTACGTGGTGGTGCGGCCCGCGGTCGCGCTGGAGGCGTCCTGGGTGAAGTGCCTGACGGATGTGGTCCGGCCGAGGGCGTCGAAGTAGGTGCGTGTCCTCGGGGCAGTGGAACCGGGCGGGTTCACCGTCTTGCTGACGGCGTCGTAGAACGTGAAGGTCGCGTACTTGTAGCCGCCGCCCTGGTACACGGAGGCTCGGGCCTCGCGCTCCAGGCCGTCGTAGCGGTACTGGGTCCAGGACGGGATCAGCGACGTGGACCTGGGCCTGAAGAGCGTCGTGTCCGGTTCACCCTTGGCCAGGTAGGCGCCGGTCTTCTCAGCGACCAGGCCGTGGTCGTTGTATTTGGTGTCCGCGATGATCCGGCCGGGCCCGTGGGCCTCAGCCTGCTTCTGAACCTCGCGGGCCAGGCCGTCGTAAAGGGTGACTTCCTCGGCGTAGGAGCCGTCGTCCCTGAGTGTGCCGACGGTTACCGCGGCGGGCTTGTTCGTGCTGGATGTGGCGGTGGCCGGCTGATAGGCGACGACGACGTTCGGTGACTTTCCGCCGGCCGAGCGGGACGGGGTCCAGCCCTTCACCAGGCGGCCGAGGGCGTCATACTCGCTGCGTGTCGTTCGGCCGTTGGCGTCGGTGACCGTCAGTGGCAGACCCCGGCCGGGGTCGTACGTCGTGGTGATGGTGTGGCCCTTGGCGTTGATCGTCCTGGTCGTGGTGACCGGGCCACCGGTCTCGGGTGTGTATCCCGTCTCCGAGGTGCCCACGCCCGGCTTGGTGACGGTGCGGACGCGCCCGAGAGCGTCGTACGTGGTCGCGGTGGCGACCGAGTACGAGGTTCCCGTGCCGTCGGTCTCGGCCACGGTGGTGGGCATGCCCCTGGTCGGCGTCGCCCCATGAGCCAGCTTGTCGTAGCTGTACTGCCGGGCCGACTTCAGCTCGGTTGCCGGATCAGCGGTGGCGTAGCCGGCGCAGGACGTGCCGGTGGTGCGCTGTTCCTTGGGCAGGCCGATGAGCCAGGCAGTCGTGTTGTGCACGTAGGACGTCTTGCCGCAGCTCTGGTCCGAGAGGATCTCGGAGGAGCCGCTCGGCTTGACGACCGCTGTCTCCTCTTGGACGGGCAGGCCGTACGTGTCGTCGGGCGTGGTGAGGGTGCGGACGGCACGCCAACTCGATCCGACCTTCTGGATCTCGTCCGACCGTTTGGTGCCCGTGCGGTGGGCGAGCAGCGGATCGGCGGTCGTCGCGTCCTCGTTCTCACGGGAGCGGGACGCGGTTTCCTTGGACCACGGGAAGTTCAGCGTGCGCACGGAGACCTCGCCGCCCGAGTCGACATAGGCGATGGTCTCGGCGGTCATGCCCGCGTATTGCGGTTGGTCGTCCGCCAGCAGTGTGTACTTGCCCTCGGAGTCCTTGACCTCGCCGCCGGTGCCCAGGAAATAGCGCGTCACCGACTGGGACTGGGACTGGGGAACGCCCGGCTCGGAGCTGGTCCTGCTGCCCTTCCTGACCGTGACCTGCCGGTGCCCCCGCCAGTCGCTGTACGTCCGCAGGGCGGGACGCGTGAACTCGTCGTCGCTCTTGGCCCACGCCGGACCCGAATACGTGTACATCGTGACGGTCGGTTTGCTGTGCGAGGTGACTTTGTCGGTCTCGGTCACCGACGACACGACGTACTTGTTGAACCAGGACTTCGACGGCGTCTTCTCGTCACCGTCGGGTGACCAGCGCACCGGGTAGCAGGTGCCGTTGTTCTCACCCTTGTCCTCGGAGGGTTCGCCGGCGCACCCGCCGGTGTACTCGATCTCGATGTCTCCGCCGTATTCGGTGGAGACCGTTCCGATGCGGGGGCGGGTGAACGCAGGGCGCTGGTCGCTCTTGCCGGTGAGCACCAGGTTGGGCAGCTGGCGGTCCTTGAGCCGAGCACGCAGCGGCGACGAGGCTCCGACCGTGTAGGGGGCGAAGCTGATGCCGTCCTTCGACTGGAGGGTGCCGGTGGTGTCGCCCGGGCCGTAGCCGGTGCGGGTGATCGAGTTGAGCCAGAGCCCGGGTGACGTGTCGTACCAGTCCTCCGGGAAGGACTGGTGCAGCGTGTACGTGTCCACCTTGCCGAGGCCGGTCTGCCCGGGACGAGCCGCCCTCGTGGTCACCGTGTCCAGACGCAACTGCGTCCAGAAAGAAGGGAACGGCGGACACAGCTTGGACGTGGACTTGCAGTTGAGGTTGCCGGGGGTGTCCCACCACGGTCTGTAGGCGCCGGGATCGTCCGTCTTGGCGAAGTTCGCCGCGTCGCACGCCGACTCGGATCTCAGGCACCGCTGCTTCACGCCGAAGGTGACAGTGGCCGACGGTGTGGTGAGGGTGTCCGGGCGCAGGCCGTACTCGATCGAGGCGGGGTAGGCGTAGCGGTCGTACTGTTCCGGCGACTTGAACTTCTTGCGGACCGCGTAGTGGTTGGTCTCCTGCTTCCAGTTGACGATCATCGTGTTGCCGTTGACGTCGACGATCTTGTCGAGGCCCCATCGCCACGCCTGCCGCTTGCCGGAGCCGCAGCGCGAGTCGGCGAAGGCGTCGGCGTGGCACGGCTCTCCGGGGTGGTTGCCGAAGACCGGCACGGTGGAGACCGAGGAGGTGTCGGCGTGGCCTCCGCCGACGCTGTTCTGGCCGTAGTGGTACTTGGTGCCGTCGGTCGTGGTGACGACCCAGTACTCGCCGTTGTCGTCGCCGTTGCTGCCGCCGACGCGGTGCTCGACCCGGGTGCCGTCGTCCTGCTGGGGACGGTAGATCTCCGTGTCCTTCTCCGGGTCACTGCCCGAGCCCGCGTCCCGCACCAGCTCCGTCGTCCGGCCGTTGAGCGACATCACCGCGTTGTAGGACACCCAGCACAGGTCGGACGTCTTGTCCTTCTTGGCGGTGTTGTTGGGCGTGCCGGCCTTGAGCGCCTTGCGGTCGTCCTGGCAGGAGCGGTAGCGGCGCTCGATGTGGCCCGGGTCGTAGGACCAGCCCTCACCGATCCAGGAGGCCTGGGGCGAGGACACCGCGGTACGCCCGTCCACGGTCTGCGAGCTGTAGTTGAAGGAGATCGTCGGTGCGGGG
This sequence comes from Streptomyces sp. NPDC002130, assembly GCF_040296465.1. Classification (NCBI taxonomy): domain Bacteria; kingdom Bacillati; phylum Actinomycetota; class Actinomycetes; order Kitasatosporales; family Streptomycetaceae; genus Streptomyces; species Streptomyces sp. NPDC002130. The sequence continues at coordinate 1,016 of NZ_JBEOXI010000024.1, read as the reverse complement.
CCGGCCGGTGGGCTCGGCACGGTCAGCGGATAGGACCAGTTGAAGGCGCCGGAGGAGCCGCCTGCCTCCCACTTTCCGTCGGAGGCGAGCGGCGTCGCCTTGAAGGTGCCGCCACCGCTGTTGCCGGAGTCGACCACGCCGACGACCGCGGTGCTTCCTGCGGCCGCCGCGGGAATCGCCGCGGATGCCCGCCGGTAGGACGCCTGCATCACACCGGACGAGCCGGACCGGGACGAAGGGGCGGCAACAGGTGTGACCATCCCGTCGGCCGCCGGGTCGACGGTCGCGGTGAGGGACTTGGCCGCCGTGTCGTTGGTCGTCTCCAGTTCCTCGTACGTCTGGCACGCCTCGTCGTCCGGCGTGGTCCAGTAGCAGTCGGGGAACGCGACGAAACGCAGGCGGGACGCCCAGTCCGCGCCGTAGAGGTTCTTGAACTTGGCGTAGTCCAGCTTGACGGAGACGGGCACCGAGCCGCTGTCGGGTGCCTGAACCAGCAGGAGGCCGCCTTCCACTCCCTGGGCGACCGCAGAGGACCTGTCCGGGATGGTGACCTGCCATGTGCCGGTCGGCGTCGGCTGGCCTGGGGCCTGCCCCAGGCTGACGGGCAGCGCCCCCACCGGATCGAGAGCTGCCGGCTCGGCGGTGGCGGCGGCCGTTCGGGCCGACGTGGGCGTCGTCGTCGACCCGAAGGTGACCGTGCCTGTCTGGTTGGAAGGCGGATTGATCGTGCCGGTCGGGGCGGCGAGCAGATCCTCGGGTATGTCGGCCTTCAGCGTGCTGAGGTGCCGGCTGAACTCTCCGCCCGGAACCGGCTCGTCACGTTCGAGTTCCTCAAGCGCCAGTGATTCGCGCCCGACTTCCTCCCTGGCCGGATCCGGGGGTAGGGCCAATGCCGGTGCGGGCAGCAGCCCCAGCAGCAGTGCGGCAGCGGTCACCGGCACGGCGGTCAGCGCCAGGCGAGGCTTGCGGGCATGCGAAGGTCGACCGAACACGGCGGGGCCCCCCGGACCACTGGA